>CANRMO010000013.1 GCA_947631755.1 uncultured Lachnospiraceae bacterium
TTTCCTATATGGGTTCTTGCACAGTGAAAATGTAAATGAGAGGGGTTCGTTATAGGCTGCGCCGGTTTTGAGCCACTTATTTGAACCGGGGGCTTTTACTGTAGATACTTTTACATGGGAACCGGTTGCTGAGATTTCATTGTCTCCGTCGAAACAGCAGATTACCACTTCCATATCCCCGGAAGTGATGCCGTCGTAAGTAAAACCTGTAGCAGTCATCTGTGTGTCACCGTCCTTTTCTTATATTTTATTCTGTGAGTTCTCTGGCATGTTGTAATAGTACCTCCAGTTTTTTGTTTAGTTTCTCATATCTGCCGCGCTGTCTCTTTGTGTCTGCGATCAGCTCTTCATAATCGTTTTTATAATTTCTGATCCTGTCCAGTTTCTGCCGCAGTTCCGTATTTTCTTTTCGCAATTTTTTGTTCTCGCGTGACAGTGCGCCAAACGCCTCCTTTGTTCCTGTAAGAAATAACATAGTAATCCCGTCCTTTCTATTATTTTTTATTGTAATTGCTGGGAAATTGATTAAAAAAAAGAGACTGTGCAGTAACAATTATAAACCGTTACTGCAGCAGTCTCTGGTAAATTACCGGTATCGGTTGATATTCAGCTTATTCCCGGCAAAAGCATCTCCGATTGCAACGGCAAAGGCACGCTGCTGTTCCGGCTTCTGTATTGTATCAGTGAAATCTGCGGTGTTCTTTACATTTGGAAGCTCAAATGTGATATTATCAATATTCACGTCGCTTCTTATGGATTCGCTTCTTATCATATTTGAATAATCCGGTAGTTCTACTTTTTTGAACATATCTGCTATATCAGGTGTTATGTCTAACAAATTTTTGATATAGGGGACATGTTCCGGCATGACAAATCCCTCACCATTGCGTACCATGGCAAACCCGTCTTCACCACTGGATTTTACAAGCTTTCCTATGCCGCCTGTTTTGAAACCAAGATTGGGGTATAGTTCTTTTAATCTTTTATAAACATCCCCATTGGCACTATAACCTCCTTTACTAGTAACTCCCAACGCCATTGCGAATATGTCAAGTGCGCCAGATTTGCTTTTGACAACATATCCATATTTTGCGAGTTCCTGGTTTAATTTACTTGTAAATTTTGATGGATTTTTCATTTCCTTTTTTGTTGCTAGTCTTACTGCCGACTGGCCAGTTCCAGTTTTGAGTAAGTTATTCATAAATGCATCAAGCTGTTTGAGTTCGTTTAGCTTATTTGCTTCGGTAGCGAGTTGTGCATTATTGCTGCTATTTCCACCACCATCGCTTCCAGAACTTCCAGAATTGCCAGAACTGCCGCTATTACCATCGGCTGGATTTTTCCCCGCATTGTAAGCGGCAATCAGTTCATCAATCTTTCTTACCATGACTGAGGTGACGCTGTCTTCCCCTGATCCGTTAATTGGGTCAGCCGTAAGCTTTCCTTCGTTCAATGCCCTGATAGCACTGTTGAGATCATCAGAGGTCGGATAGCCGTAACTTTCTGCCGTCCGGTTAAGAATTTGCTGCATAATCCCTTTATTCTCATTGATTGCTTTAATGCCCTCATCCAACAGTCTGTTTTCATCCTGCTGAAGGTCTTCCATCAGGTCGCGGTATTGATCTATGAGATTATCAAGCATTTCTTCCTGGTCAGAGATATATTTATCATACTCAGTATCCTGTAAATCCTGCTGTGCTTCGTCTAATGACGCTTTGAGCTGAGAGGAACGCAGCCTGCCTTCCTCGGAAGTATCCCCAGATACCGCCATAAGCTGTTTCTGTAAAGTAGATACATTTTTTGTCTTCTCTGCAATATTCCGCTCGTACTCATATAACGATTTTTCTTCTTGTAACAGCTCTTTTCTTGCATTAATCAGATCCTGCAAATGGTCTATCATGGCATTGACAGCCTCTTTGATAAGGCTGATGATTGTGTTGCCAAATTCTTTAACACTGTTTGTCTGTTCCTGTGCCTGATTTTTTAATTCAGATTCCGCTTCTTTTTGTGCCTGCATGGAAGCATAACCTTCCAGCAGAATGTTACTTCTGTTTGCTTCCTGAAGTTTTGCAAGCCTTTTATTCGCTGCTTTTGCTGAAGCTTTCGAAGAACTGTAGGATAATCCGGCGGTGTATAGCTGTAACAATCCTGTATCTGTGAACGTACCTGTATCTGAATCCGTTGTCTCACCTCTGGCAAGTCCGGAAATGAACCCAAATTCGCCTGCAAGATCACTTTCCAATTGGTAGATGGCGTTATACATCTTATTGTTCAGCTCACCGACCGCTTTTGTGTTTTCAATGATTGCCGTCTCAGAGCTGGCAATGGCGTCCTCAACAGATTGTATGTCACCCTGCAATGTGTACCATTCTTCCGATTGCGGAGTGAGAGAGGAGAGTTTGCTCTCCAGCTCGGCAAGTTCTGACTGATACTGTGCAATCTTCTGATTTTCTAAATCAGACAGGTCAGAATAATACGCTTTGCTTACGATATCTCCTCTTGCCTCGATTTTGCTCAGTGAATTATTAATATCACTTTGATCATTTTCGAGAAGGCTGAGCTGGTTTTCATAATCCTGTTTGATGTTGTCGATGCGTTTCTGCTGCAGTGCAGTGAGTTCTGCATTCAGTTCTTGTTCAAGACGCGCCAGTTCTACCGAATTGCCGTTGAGTTCTGCCATTTTCTTTTGATGTTTATATGATTCTCTGAGTGCTTTTTCCTGCTGGTCAATGAAGATATTTTTATTCTTTCCGCCTACTGCGTTGGTTTCCAGTGCCTCGGCAAGTGATTTTCTGGCGTCCGCCTCTTCCTGAAGATTCTGCTGCTGCTCAATCTGAAGATTGCGTTGTTCCAGCAGTAATTCTTTTTTTAGGCGTGCTGACTCAACCGATTTTTTTTCAAGATCTGCTATCTTAATCTGATAATGATAGGATTTACTGATTGCGTTTATTTCATCGTCGATGTACTTATTTTTTGATTTCGCGGAAACAGCAAATTCCTTGTTCGTCTGTGCCTTAGCTTTTTTGCTGTCTGCGTCATCGATATGGATCTGATACTTTTCTTTTTTCAGTTCGCGGATTTTTGCCTTTTGATCTTGCTGATTTTTCCTGGCTTCCTGCGACTTGTCGTACCATTTTTGATACTCTTGTATACGGTTTGCTGTTGGCTCATCATATTTTTTGATCAGGGATCCAGGGGTGGCCTTTTTTTTGATCTTGCCCTGTTTGATCTTTTTGATGATTGATTTATTTAGTTTGCTGCCACTCCCCTTTGAGCCGGAGGCGACGGAATTTGCCTTTTTCTTATATTTGGCGGCGGCAAGGCCATACTCTTTCATAAGGCGGGTGGAAGTCTTGATTTGTTTGTTCAAATTACTTTCCCTCTTATTTGGATTGAAGAGGTTCTGTAATTTTGAGGCTGTCAGATCGATGGTGCTTTGCAGATTGCTGAGCCTGCGCTCAATCCAGTCAATGGCTGTCTTTTGTTTCGCTGTATTGGCAGGTTTCGTGCTGTTGGCAGTACCTCCCTTATTGGCTTTTGTAGTAGAGACTTTGGAATTGCCTGCTTTTGGCATCCCTTTGCCGGAAGCATATTCGTTCAATTTTTCCTTTTGCTGCCGTGCGCTGGAACGGAGGCCGTTAAGCCTGTTTTTTTGTGCAGGGGACACGGGTCCAACGTAATCATCTGATTCTATCACTTTTAAAGTATCGATCTCATCCAAAGTAGTTTTATAAGTTTCAAGTGCTGTCAGCGCATCGGCCGTAACTCCGGCCTGCTTTGCCAGACGGATAAGTTCTTCCACACTGCTGCTCTCGTCCAGCATATTTTCATTGCAGAGCAGTTTTCGCATATAGTAATCCTGTGTTGCCTGAGTCGCATTTTCCAGTGAGCCGATTTCGGACAATATGACGGATTCTTCTGCGGTGATGCCGTCAGTGAGATCCACGGATTCCATGGTACGGTCTATCTTATCCCGTTCTTCTATGGTTATTGTTTTGTCGAGTGCTGCTTTAGTAAGTTCAGAGGCATTGTCAATTCCCATCTGGGTAAGCATGGATTGAAACTCTTTCCTGTTGTCTGCATTCAGGCTGGCAAGGAAATTGTTGCGGCCAATGAAAGTGGAGGCAAGAGCGTCCTGCTTTTTCTTAAATTCATCAAGACTGATGCCCGTATCTTCTGCGGCCTGTTTGTAATCCTCCCATACTTTTAGATCTTTTCCGGACCATTCAGATATGCCAAGAGTGTCGTATGTAGTGCTCAGATCAGAGGGGGAGAGTACCTTGTTTTCTCTCTTTAAGCCATAGTTGGAAGTGATATTTGTGATCCCAGGCTGCATCGCACTCAGCTGTTTTACATTTTCGACAAGACCATTTATTTTCTGGACTGCCAGGTCAATCTGGCTGGGATCTAAACCGAAGTGGGTGAGGATATCGCCAGAACCCTCGGTGTTTTTAAAGGCTTCTATGGTTAGCTTGCCCTGTTCTGCGAGGGACTGGAGCTGTGCCTGGGCTTCTTTGATGGATTTGTTTTTTCCATTTTCATCGTCGGGGAGAGAGGATATTTCGTCCCAGGATTTTTTGGTAAAATTGACGACATTTTTTTTCTCCTGCTCTTCACGGTTCTTTTTCAAAGCATTAGTAAGGACATCGATTTCTGTGTTTGTGTTATATCCCTGACTATTAAGCTTTGCTAATTCATCTGTTGTGACATTGTTTGTCTGTGCCCATGATTTTATCTCTTCTTCCCGTTGTTGGTTCCAGCTTGTTCCATGGGCAACAATGGTTTCCTGAGGTTCATAAAATTCGTACAGCGCTTTGTTATAATCTTGAACATTTGCGTCTATAGAATCAAGGCCATATGATTTTTTGAATTGGGCTATTCCTTTTTCAGATGCATCAATATCCATGCCATTCTTATTCATTGCCCGCAATAAATTACCGATTAATCCGTTAACAGTGGATCTGAGCTGCTCCGGGTTTAAGTCTGCTGAATCAAAGTCAAAATCCAAAAGACTGTTTAGTGCTGTGCTTATCTCACTGTCATCGTCGCTGAGGGCATTGATCCACTGTATAACAAACTGATCCATTTCTTTTTCTGAATCCAGATTATTGCCGAGGATGAAATCAGAAGACATATTCCCAAGGAATGTTGACAGGAAAGTTCTTTGCTTATCTCCTAAAGCAGAAAAATCGGATATACCGTCATAATTGGAATCGTAGAGATTAGCGAACCCGCTGGCATAAGTCCGCCATACATTTGTTTCCTCACTCTGCTTTGCATTTAATTTGCTGAGTTTTGCCTGTTTTTCTCTCAGTTTTTCATCAGTTAAGTTACCATTATTGATTTCTGAAGAAACTTTTTCTGCCTGTTCAGAGGTGTTTTTGATAAAAAAGTGATCAAATGCGCCGCGGACTCCGTGGAGAGTTGTACCAAGATTACCGAAGCCGAATCCATTGAAGATACTATTGGATAGGAATTTTTTGGTTCCACCTATGAAATCCCCATCTAGAAATGAGTCAAACATACTTTTATAGTCATTTGCTATCATCTTACCTTCTTTTAAAATTGGATTTGATTCGTTCGCGATAGATGAATTTTTCATAACATCATAAATATTATTTCCGTTTTCATCTTTTTTGTTGAACAGTTCTTCAATCTGCTGTTTTTTATATTTTGAGTATTCGGTGTTTAAGTCTTTAATCTTTCCGGTCAACGCACCGATCACTTCACCCTGGGCGTTGTATCTCATATCCATTTCTGGCATGATGGAAGAGATCTGGGACATGATATCTTTGTATTCTTCGTACTCTGCCGACGAGAGAGAAACATTTTCACCAAAGCTGTTTACACCGGACGAGAGTTCGTAGTATCTGTCCTGGATTTCGGAGAGAGAAGACTGGTCATTGTTTGATGAGCCCTGGAGATTATTGTACGCTATGGTAATGTTTTTTGCAGACTCGTTAAGTTTTTCTGCCTTTTGGATATAGTCGGTTACTGCACTGATTGTTGTGTCAAGGATAAGGTTGGCGCCCTGTCTCATAAGCGCGGTTTTGAAGGCATCTCCCAGATTTTTTGTCATGTTTGAAGCGGATTTCGATATTTTTGTAAAAATGCTCATTTTTCCAGAAGTCTCTTTGAGGTGAAGCTGGAAATTGGAAAAAGTTCGTTTGGATTTTTCAGTATCGGTTACCCATTTGACAAACTCCTTATCAGCAAATTTACAGCCTTCGCCAAACTCATCCCAGTTTATTTTGTTGGGGTCAATGTCACCAACATACGATACATTTTGTTCTTTTGCTTTATTGTAATAAAATTTATAAACTTCATCACTGATCTGCGGCTCTCTTTCACGGAAATTATACATTAATCTAGTTAACCACCCAGTTAACCCTTTTCCAGAATTCCATTGTACTGTCGGGATGTTTCTGGTATAATAGCCTTAATAAATAATATTTGCGGTCTTATAAATTGAGGGGGTAACAGAGATGGGAAGAAATGATAAACTCGTGATATGTGAACATTGTTTTAATAAGTATATAAATAAGCTATGTGAGGATTATTTTTTTTGTAGCAGTATAGAAGGTTTATATGTTACAACATGTCCGCCAGATAATATGATATGTGAGCGCTGTGGGCATAAATTGATAACAACATCTATAACACACGATGACTTTGCTGTTATTATTGAAATATCAAAAGATAAACATTTTATCCTGGCCATGATAAAACTTAAAGATGAAAATATTATTGAATATGAGTCGCGGATGAGCCAGTTTCGCAGCCAGCTGGTCATGCGGGAAGGACAGGGGGGTACTGGCCGGGTTCTCTGTCCATATTGCAAATCTTCAGATGTTGAGAAAATCTCTATGTCGAGCCGGGCAGTCTCCATAGGACTTTTAGATATCACAAGCGAAATGATTGGGAAACAATGGCTTTGCAATCAATGTGGTTCGTATTTTTAACTGGAGTATTAAAGAATAAAGTTTGTTCAGATTGTCAAAAGAAATTTTATAAACAAGGAGAAATTTTGCAATGGCTTTGATTCAATGTCCCGAATGTGGAAGAGAAAATGTATCAGATACGGCGGTGAGCTGCCCGGGGTGCGGGTATAATATAGCACTGCACTATTCAAAACATAAAAATGCAAATGAGGAAAAAATAGAAGAAGATAATCCAGAGGAGACAGAATTAAATGAAATTCCCCTGCCCAAAAAACCTACTGGTGATAAAGTGGGATTTTGTGCTATTTTGACCGTGCTGTCCCTTGTTGTGTGTGTTGGCTCTTTAATCTTGTCAGAAGAATATCAAGAATTTGCAATGCTTTTTGGTTATGGAATTATTGCAATCATTGTTTCTGGCGCATTTACATTTTCTTTCTTTGTTGAGCATAAAAATCTGATGGAACAATATCGAAATGCTCATATGAATCCGGAACAATATAGGTTAAACATATTAGAGAGACAGAAAAATTTGGGGAAGAGGGTACATAAGTGTCCATACTGTGGCGGACAGAATTTTACGCCGGTTCGGAGAAAATGGACATTTATGGCAGGCTTTTGGACAAATAAAGTCGATTTAATATGCAACAATTGTGGCCGGAAAGTAAGATAGATCATTCATGCCGCAAACATGAATGATCCTGTATGATCTGTACTAAGTAGGGTAGCAGGATCAAAACGAGGCTGCTATTCATTCCCCTATTCGCTTCACGGGCCTTTTCGGCCAGGTAACGGACCGTATATTGCAACCGGGTGCAATTGAGCCTGTACCCAGTCGTGTCTTGTCGGCCTCTCGCACGATATACTCTGAAATCATACTTTCAGTCGTCCGTATAACGTGTCGGTGACTACCATTTTCGTATGCTCTTACTCATACTTATCCCGTAACACACTCATCTGGAGCTTTTATTTCAGTGTTACCGGTACCTTTTCAGGCTTACGGCTTCCCCCGATATTCGACATTTTATGGACTTTCACCAAAGGTATGGCAAGTGACGTGAATGACCACGTGTTGCACACTCTCTATACTGGCCGCATAGCGTAATAATGCAGTCTTATATAAAAAGGGGCACAGTACAATATAATTTACCCATACCGGTTTTTCCTGTTTTTTTTGTGTTCTCCGTTTTGTTTTTTTTAGCCATATATATCCTCCTTTTTGTTTTCTTCAAATACTATTTTACCTTGATTTTTTTGTTAAAGACAAATGCGTCTGTCTTTTTGTATTTGATATTGGTCCAAAATTTTCCCACGGATACGACGGTGAAAACCGTGCCTTTTTTTGCCGTGCCTAACTTTCTGGAAGATTTTTTGTTTTTGGCCCGGAGAGGGGCGGACAAAACGCAGATGGTTCCCTTCCGGTATCCAGAGAGATCCGGCCTGCCGGACAGGCAGGAGTTTTTCACATATCCGGTATGCATTATGCCAGTATGTGCTGCGCGGACTTTGGACCAGCCGGTTTTTGTGTCACTGATATATTCGACCTCTGTTCCGGCAGAGAGGCTGCTGTAGAAACCGCTTACGGCAGATGCTTTTTTGTAGAGCCTGCACCTGGTACGGATGGTGATCCGGCCAGTTGTCTCCTGGGCGTAGTCTGGCCTGCCGAATCCGCGGATCACAGAGAGAGTGCGTGTTCTGCGCATGACGCATCCGCCGTTGTCATTGCTGGAGAGAGACGTGTTCCCCTCTATGAGAGTGTAGGTGCCGTCGGGATTTTTTTTCTCAACGATCCCGACATGGGACGCGCGCCCTTTGCCAAAATCCATAAGGCAGATATCACCTTTTTTTCCGTCTGTCTTTGCGTGCCATCGGCCAGTGTTCTTATAATAATTTTCTATGTCCGGACAGTACGCAGCTTTTTTTCCACCGCAGAATAATTTTGAGGCCCCTGCTCTGTGGAAGACCCACGATACAAAGACGGCGCACCAGGGATAAAGGGAGCCACTCACTTTTGCCCCGTAATACCATGTATTGTATTTTACGCGGTTACTGCCTGCCGGTTTTTCTTTTGTCCCTATTTCGCCAATGGCAGTTTCTAAAACTGTTTTTGCTGTAATTTTCATTTCTGTTATCTCACCTCTATCTGTCTGGCTTGTTTATTTTGACTCCTGTTTGACTTCATATAATGCGGTGCCGATCATAGATTCCAGCCAGTTGTCAAAATCTGCATTTTCTTCCCGCAGCATTTTATAGGCCGCATTTGAGAGTGCCTGTAATGCTTTTTCCTTGGCGATCTCTTTTACTTCATTCTGTTTTTCACCGGTCCAGAGTTCGGGATCATTTTTGATATCCTTTACCTCTGTCTCATGTACGCCCTTTACTGCCTTTACCATTTCCTCGTATAAAATCTTTGCGTATTTGTCTACTTTTCTGGTTTTCAGGTTGTCATAGATCTGCTTGCCGATGGGGATACAGACAATGGTCCAGATTGCAGTGACCAGTGCCGCCCAGTCAATGTTGATTAGAAGTTCTTTCATGTGCTCACCTCCATTCAAGCGGAATGCTGTTTTATGATTTTTGATTGTGCCCGTCTCATTGCGTGCATATAGGAATGAAAAAGGCCGTGGGAAAAAGGGACTCTGTCCCTCTGTCCCACGGCCATGCAATTGTCAGACGGTTTCGTCCTCAGACGGGGTATCAGCTGCCCCTCCTTCTTCATCCATCTCATCTGCCGGGATCACGATTTTGAACAGAACCTTTTTGCGGTCGCAATAGGACTGGTTTGCCCGGATCTTGAATGGGTGGTTGCCGTCTGTGGTAAAAGAGACATCCACATTGGCGTCCAGTTTGGCATTAGGGAAAACGATAAATGCATGGATCAGTGTGCTGGGGTTACATATGTCGGTGCCGAGCACTTCCATTATGAATTTCCCGGATTTGGGGAAGTTGATCGCATCGCCTGTCACAGAGACGGCCTGTGTGGCCTCATACTCATACTGAACAAAATATGGATCACCGGGTTTTGCATCTGTCGGGAATGTGATGGCCTGTGTGGCCTCGTCATATGTAAATACACCGGCTCCAGAAGTGTCGCTGCGTTTCACGGCCTGTCCGAGAGTGTCGTCACCTTTCAGGTAATAGATCTCCGTGGGCGCCGTGTTCGGCTTGTGGGAGAGTCTGACCGGATCCGTGACGACAGCCGGGACGGTGATTGTCTCAAAGGCCGGGGCAGTTACGGTTTCTGTTTTGTCTGCCACTTTCTTTTCATTGCCCTGCTGTGCGGCATAGAGAGACAGATCGAACAGAGAGTTCTGCGCGCTGAATTCTGCTTTCTTTGCCCTGTCAAATTCGACAATAGTTCCGCCGAGGGCGTCTACTGCCTGTGCGTTCTCTGTTGTCACAGAGAGGCTCGGCTCGCTGATCTGGTTGATGGACCACATAAGGCTGCCGTCTGAACCGGATGTCATGATACCACGCAGTACGTGGTCAATTGCAAAATTGTTGATATCAAATACTTTTTCCATTTGAAATTTCCTCCTTAATATTTGGATTTTTTTTTGGATGAAGACAGAGTGGGGATGAGAGAGGCGCTATTCATCAGCGCTTCTCATCCAATCAAACTCTTTTTTGTTGATCTTGCTTGTGTCGATCATACCGCTGTAACTGCCTGTTAGAAGAGAGGTTGACACAACGTATATCTGGGCGCCCTGGACGGTGTCCATAAATTCATAGATGCTGCATTCTTTTAGTTCACTGCTCTTGTATTTAAACCCCGGGTAACGCATCATGGCTGAGATCAGGGGTTTTAGCTGGGACTCATATCGTTTTCCCTCGTTTTTCTTCCTTTTTTCCCGATCAAGCCGGATGAGTATTTTTTTTGTGACTTTGTTTGCAGCCCGTTCGATCTTCGGTTTAAAGCCGTGGAGCTTACGCAGATATCCGACAAGTTTCAGATAGGCAAGTTCGTCTAATTTTTCTCCTGTGTCCTGATCTGTCATAAAAAATTTTTCTGTGAGTGTATCCTTACATAAAATCATTTTTGACAGATCCAGGGAGCCTAATAATAATTTTGTCATATCTGGGGTAAATCCTCTTGTGAGGATATAGAATAGTTCAAAATCGGATATCTTTTCGTAATCGATCCCCATATCAAACAGGGCACTTTTCATGTCACTTGGGATGGCAGTGAGAGAGGAGACGACGGAGTAGTAGTTCTGTTCGCCGAACGCAACGATCTCTCCGACCGTGGGAGTGTGTACCGTGATATAGTCGTTTATCCTGTAGTCCTCTCCAAAATACATCCGCAGCTCATCAAAATCGAGTAAGTTTTTTCCGCATACCATGGAATCACATCCCTGTCTGGCCGCCGGCCGCTAATGGCCGGTTTTTATACGGTTTGTTGGCGAGCGCGTCTGTCCTGTTCAGCCCGAATATCATCTGACGGGCCAGATAGGCCGTGTTTGTCACTCTTTCCCGGCTGCTGATTAACCGGCACCGGGATCCGAAAACCGCAGTCCAGTCAATTTTTTCCCGGAGTATGCCGCCAATCAGGTCGTGCCTTGCCAGGCCGCTTGTGCTGTCGATGGCTTCTTCCGGTTCACGGCTGCACAGGATCATAAACAGTATCTGTGCGTTGAATTTTACCGGGTCCTGTCTGGCAGTTTCGCGCAGGTTCACGGTGTAGCATATAAAATTTTTTGCGTCGGATGGAGCCTGCTCTGTAAAGGTATACGGCATAACCGCGTATCCAAAATATCTGTCCCAGTTTTCACCGGGGATTGGCAGCCCGTTTTCAAGATTTGTCGCATTCAGTGCACAGAGCAGTTCGGGACAACTCAGCAAGGCGGTTTTGATCTTTTCCTTTAACCGGATGACGTCATCGTCTGAAGTCTTCGCATAGTCACAGAGATTTTTAAAAATATCATATTCTGCATTTGGTTGTTCCATAATATATCACCCCGCTATTCATAAAAAGAAGCAGCGGAAATACAGATTTTTTTCCGTACCTCCGCTGTCAGTAGAAAATATAGTAGAAAAATGAAAGATGTCTGTCAGAAATATCCGTTTTAACGGTTTGATGATATGTATTTATTCTCTGTGTTCATTTAACTTCCTCTTGTAATAATCGGTTACGGTTGCTTTTGTCCTGATCTTACCCGGACAAGTATAGCCCTGGAATAAGCCGCGGTCGATCGTGCGCTCCGGGATGTGTTCCGAGACGACGGATAATCCGCGCAATAATTTAATGGTGATCTTTTCGGTGGGAGCAGCAGATGATAAGTGGGCGAAGATGATCGTTTCCGCTGATTTGAATACTTTTCGGACAGTCATTACATCTACGTCTTCCTTTGCTGCAATATCGTTGATCAGTTCATCCTGCGTCACAGTCAAGTGGCCTCATACCTCCTTCCGGGCTTTTGTTATCTGCGGCATGTCTTCTCCATATACGCACAGGCCCGTTTTTTAAAACCCGCGTAAAAAACGGGTGATTTTGTTTGCTGCCCGGATCCAATGACCCGGTATCTCCGGTTGAAAAAACAAAAGTGGAAGTTACCTTTTTTTTGCTTTTCGCTCCCGGTCCCACGCTTTCCTGTATTCTTTCTGGCACCTGCTGCACCGTTGTTTTTTCATATTGCGGGCGTCTACCTCAACCCATTCCCCGCAATCTGCACACTGGATATATTTTGTCCTGTGGACGGTTACATTGTTCTCTAAATTGCTGACAATGTATTGGCCGTAGCAGAACCACAGCAGTTGTTTGTACCGTTTTTTTCCCGTCCTTCCGCTGTAAAGATATTCGGTCAGCATATCCGCTGCCGCACTGTCTGTATATCCCAGTGCGGTAAACTGCAGGCGGATTTTATTGGCTACATAGTGCAGGTTATCAATGTATTCGTCCTTTCTGTTTACCATATACCGGTATTTCCTGTTCAAAGAGTCATACAGCTTCCCGACTTCCGGCGGGCAGATTGTTTCCGGGTTACGCATCATTTTTTTGTATTCGATGTCGTCTAATTTCAATCCCTTTGTGTTTAATGGCACATCGGGAATCCGCTCGAAGATCTTATTCACGAAACTGCCGTTTCGCGCGGCGGTCTGTCCGCCCTCTTTGTCTTTTGCATAGCGAAAGAAAGCGGGAAGCTTCTGGCCGGTAAATTTTTTGATTTCCTCACGGATCTCTTTTGGAAATTCCGGCTTATACAGTGTTTTGGCATAATCGATCACAAAATTATTCTGACAGCACAGCCTCTTCACGCAGTCAATGGCGTGTTGCTTCTCGCGGTCAGTTCCCTCAATAAAAACGCTGCTGTTCCAGATCTTTGATATGTTGTTGCTGTATGTCCCGATGTTTCCCCCCACAAAAGCGGCGTTGAGCCCCTCGTAGATTGTCCGGGTGTTCAGTTCGGTCGGTTTTGCCTTTTTCATATTGTAGTACAGTGGGACAATGTCTTTCATGTTGCGTTCGGCTATCCGGACAAAATCTGGATCTGCTACCACAAGTGACTTGTCCCCGTCCACGTCAAACATTAAAAGTTTACTGATCAGGTCGTGTGAGCTTGTGTATATGCCATCAGTGACAAACCATTCGCTGATTTCGCTGGACCGCTCACCGCACGATGCGTTCGCTGTATTGAGGCGCACGGCGTGTTCCCGGTACAGGTGGGGGCTTCTCAGGCAGTCTAATTTTTCATATTTCCTGTAGAACCGGCAGAAGACTTCCTGATCCGCCAAAAGGCCTTCCGGGGTCTCTGTGTGGAGGAACCAGTGCTCACAGGCCGCGTAGAAATCGGGCAGCAAAAATGTGTACCTCCCGTTTATTTCGAGTTTTCCGCTGCGGTATTTTTTCAGCAGGCTGTTTTTTATATCCCGCAATATGTCCTTTGTATAGGTGTCGTTCAGCAGGGCGGGGTATAGTTTAACCGCTCTCTGGAACGGAGTCATATTGGTATTGTAAGGAGTTATCCCCAGAACTTCTTTCATTGTCTCCTCTGAGGTGCAGATGCCCATGACTTTTTTGGCAGACCTGGCGCACAGAAGATCGATCTCTTCGTCTGTGATATCGGTCAGGGTCTGGAGCATCTGATAGTTTATCCTGGCTTTTTTGATGCGCTCTTCCTCTGTGTTGCAGAGGCCTGCCTGGCATCCGCAGGATTTGAAATAGTTTTTGTAATCCTCCCACGAGTCGTAATATTTCCACATTTTAAATTGGGATCTGCAGAAAATGATTTCTATATCTTCTGCGATCACATCGTGGGCCTTGCCGTAAATATCTGTGATGACGGGACTGCATCCGCTGGTTTCGATAAATTTTCTGAAATCAAATACTCCCAGCAGCCCTTTGATCCAGGGCGCGCGGAACATCGTGTTTTTTTTCATGACAGAGGGTAACATCATGCCTGCCCCGTCGGTGTGTGTAACAGGAATATAGTCCGTCTTTCTTATAATGGAGTAGTCGGTCTCGTCTATGAGATCAAAAGTGCCGTACACCTTTGTCTCAAAGTCATCGATAACAATACATTTGTCGATGTCAAATTCTTTCCACTCATCTGTGGCGGAGTTTGCCAGTGCCATGTATGCCAGATATTTGTTTGCATTATTTCCGCCTCTGGCGTTTATCTTATTGACCGTTAATCCGCATAAGATCGTCTGCTCTATCTCAAGCCAAACAGATTCACGGATAAACAGTGCTTTTTTGCTGCGGATCTGGCCGGCCGAAGAGGTGAGGTATTTGTATTTCTGATCTCTGAAAATAAATCCGTAAAAGGACAGATCTTTGAAAATGTCAAAGTAATAGACCTGGACGACAAGCAGGGAATCGGTAAGTTCGTCTTCCTGTATGCCGATCGCTCTTGTGAGGGCGGATTCAAAAACAGAGATTACATGGTGGTCCCGGATATCATTTTCCCTCAGATGCCGGATATGGTCTTTTCCGCCAGTCCGCTCATTCTGTTTTGCCTTATTGGACAATAAGGACAGTAGTTTTTCCTTTGTCTCGCGGGACTTTGCCTGCTTGTACCGGATCAGCCTGTCCCATTTCTCACATTCCGCAGCTTGGACTGAGAGGGGCATGTTTTTCGCCCGGAGCTTTTTTATATGATCTGTCTCCTTTTTGTACTGAATGATTTTGTCGTGCAGATATTTTTCGTGATTGCTGTAAAAATGCCCGGTATCAACCGAGTAAAGGTTTATCTGTCTGTCAAGCATAGTAATGTGTCCCCTTTCGTTTTTTCATTTTTTGCTGCATAGAATATGCAGGTTGGTAAAGTGTCTCTGATATTATATTCTCCGTCCGGCCAGGAACATTTGTTCTTTTTGCCAATAAGAGAAAACAAATGTTCGAAAAATGCTTGACAGGAACGTGTGTTCGTGATAGGATAATGACATAAAAATAAGGCTTATTTTACAAATGACACCGGTGGATATGGAGTGAGTTGCAAAGGAGTGTATTGAGTGATGACAGAACAACAGAAACAGATGATATATGAGGAATATTCTGCCAATGATATGGCTAAATTGAAGAGGATTATTTATAAACCGCTCTCTATGTTCGGCGGGGTACTACAGATGGATTATGATGATTTTCTGAGCCGTGCAAATCTGACTCTCTGGCAGCTGGCAGAGTGTTTTGATGAGACGAGGGGGGTTCCCTTTGACGTGTTTCTGAGAAAGCGCATGACATTTAAGATCATGCAGGAAAAGACTTATGAGCAAAGAGAGAAGAGAACGCCTTATCTGAGGAATAAAGAGGGAGAGAGGATCCGGAATGAAAACGGAGAATATCTGACGGAGCAGTTTGTCTGCATGGATGAGGTAACAGAGGATGGCATTAAAATCGGAGAGAAAGTTGCATCTGATTTCAGGATAGAAGATGAGCTGCCGGAGATTTTTGGTGTCAGCGATAAAGTTGAGAAGTATCTGGACCGCTTGTCATCCGTGCAGAGAGACATCGTTTTTCTTCTGTCAGACGGATATTCCCCGGATGAGATCAGAGATTTTTTACATATCAGCAGGAGGGAGTACAGAGATAATCTGGATGGCATCCGGGCATATGAAAATGTAAAGATTTTATATTGAGAATGGGGGGATCAGGCCATGGCAAAAAAAATACGCGAGCAGGCGGTTTCGCTTATCTCTTATCTGCAAAAGGTAAAAGGGGGCGATATTAGTGACAATCAGGATGTGCAGAGATGTTTTTGCTGGGATAACAGTGCGGTCAATGAACTGATCGTCACTGTTTTGACAGAGGATTATATCCCGCCGGTCATACTGGGAGAGGAGGAGATGGGGGGCGGACTGGTCCGGCAGTGTATTGTAGACGGACTGCAGAGAAGTTCGGCGCTGCTTAAGTTCCGTTACGGCAATCACGCCATTACTCCGCCGGCGGAAGAGCGTGTGATCCGGTATCAGAGAAAGAGGCGGGGCAAAAACAACAGGGTGTGCAGAGACGAAAACAATGCGGTGTTGTGGGATCTGGCGGAATTTAATTTAAAAAATAAAACTTATGATATGCTCCCGGATGAATTAAAGAGACGGTTTGACGACTATCAGATCCGCATTGTGATCTATCAGGACTGTGCGATGGAAGAGGTTTCGAAGCTGGTGAGAAGGTATAATAACCACAGAGCAATGAATGCCTCGCAGAAAGCATTTACTTATATTGATAGATATGCCAGAAAGATCCGGGTGATTTCCCGTTGCGGTTTTTTAAAAGACTGTACAAATTATTCGGAGACAGAGAGAAAGAAGGGGACATATGAGAAAGTTATATGTGAGGCGGCAATGGCGGTTTTTCATCTGGAGAGCTGGAAAAAACAGCCGGGGCAGATGAATCTGTTTCTGAACAGGAACAGCAGCGACAGGGAATTTGACCGGATATCCGAGTATGCAGACCAGCTTCAGGCCATATGCGGCGGGAAGTTTAAAGACCTGTTTGCGCCGGGAGATATACCGGTATGGTTTGCCGTATATGACCGCTTTTTAAGACTTAATGTAAAGTCTGGCGGCTTTGTGGATTTTCTGGCCGCTTTGACGTGTGATCTGCATGACAAAGAAATCGGCGGGATGAGTTATGATTCACTAAATAGGGCAAAAGGGACAAAAGAAAGAGAAATTATCCCGGCAAAGATTGAGTTTCTGGCAAAGCTGATGGCGGAATATTTTGGGTTGGAGAAAGGTTGGGTTGAGGGAGTATGAGGGGGCAGCATAAAAAACCCGCAGATAACAAAAATCTGCGGGTTCTATATAACAAAATAGTCCGTAGGGGAATCGAACCCCTGTTTCTGCCGTGAGAGGGCAGCGTCTTAGCCGCTTGACCAACGGACCATCAACAATTGCTATCATACTACATACAGGGAAAAAAAGCAAGTGTTTTTTTTCTTTTTTTAAAATTTTTCTTGCATTTAACGGAAAATAGTGTTAAACTAAATGCATTGATACTGTTAATGATGATGAGTGGACACGAGTTCACTCATTTTTATTTGCGCGAAGGCAAAGTGAGGATTGTCTTTGCTTGCAAAGGACGATCCGAGCGCGCCCGTGAATCCGAGCAGTCTCGCGAAGCGTGACGCTCGTGAGTTGCGCGAACGCGCCCGGGGTTGTGAGAAAAGAGGTATTTATTTGAGCAGACATCAAGAGTATGTGGAAAAGACAGAGAAACTGATTGGGCCAGTTGTTGAGAAATACAAATATGAACTGGTGGACGTTGAATTTGTGAAAGAGGCTGGGAACTGGCATCTGAGAGTTTATATTGACAAAGAGGGGGGCATTACGATCGATGACCTCACGACGGTCAATCATGAACTCAGCGGCCTCCTGGATGAAAATGACTTTATTTCGGAGTCGTATATTCTGGAAGTCAGTTCACCGGGGTTATTGAGACCGTTTAAAAAGCCGAAAGATTTTATGAGAAATATCGGAAATGATGTTGAGGTGAAATTATTTTCCCCAGTCACATGGGAAGAGGGGGGAAAGACGTATTCGGACAAAGAGTTTATCGGAGTGCTGAAAGAATACAGCGAAGAGCAGAACCGGATCCTCCTTGATTTCGGGGACCGGGATATGGGGATTTCTGTCAAAGATATTGCATGGATCCGCAAATATATTGAATTTTAGATGTTTTTTGATGATAGAAGAATAAAACGAATAGGAGGATAATGAAAAATGAAAAAGAAGACAGTGGTGACACAGAAAGGAAATCCGGAATTGATCGAGGCGTTGAATGAGATCGAGAAAGAGAAGGACATCAGCAAAGATATTTTGCTTGAGGCGATTGAGAACTCACTGCTGGCCGCCTGTAAAAATCAGTTTGGAAAATCAGACAATATCCGTGTAAACTTAGATCCTGAGACCGGGGAGTTCCATGTGTTCCAGGACAAGACAGTTGTGGAGGAAGTGGAGGATTCGTCGTTGCAGATGTCTCTGACAGAGGCCCAGGTGAAGTATCCGGGCACAGAGCTGAACGGGATTGTGAGCATTGAGGTGACGCCCAAAAATTTTGGCCGCATAGCGGCGCAGAAAGCAAAACAGGTTGTAGTGCAGAAGATACGCGAAGAGGAGAGGAAAGTGCTGTATGACCAGTACTATACGAAGGAGAGAGATATCGTAACAGGTATCGTCCAGAGGTACAGCAATGGCAATTACAATATTAACCTCGGCAAGACGGATGCGATTTTGACGCTTCAGGAGCAGGTTGAGACGGAGCATTTTTCACCGAGAGACCGGATCAAGTTATATGTGACGGAGGTGAAAGACACGACGAGAGGGCCGAGGATTATTATTTCCCGCACACATCCGGAACTGGTGAAGAGATTGTTTGAGTACGAGGTAGCGGAAATTCAGAACGGTGTTGTTGAGATAAAAAATGTGTCCCGCGAGGCAGGTTCCCGTTCTAAGATTGCTGTGTACAGCAACAATCCCGATGTGGATGCGGTTGGTGCCTGTGTCGGTATGAACGGGGCGAGGGTAAACGCAGTTGTGGATGAGCTGCGCGGCGAGAAGATTGATATTGTTGAGTGGAATGAGGATCCCGCCATTTTCATTGAACATGCACTGAGCCCATCCAAAGTGGTGTCTGTTGATGTGGATCTTGAGGAAAAGACAGCGAGGGTTGTTGTCCCGGATTATCAGCTGTCACTGGCCATCGGAAAAGAGGGGCAGAATGCGAGGCTGGCCGCGAGACTGACCGGATATAAAATTGATATAAAGAGTGAGACACAGAGCCTTACGGAATGAGAATTCCTTAGGTGAAAGGAGGTGGACGCAGTGCAGACAAAGAAGAGACCGGAGCGACAGTGTATCGGGTGCCGGGAGAGCAAAGAAAAACGGGAGTTGATCCGTGTTGTGAAGACGCCGGAAGGTGAGATCGTGCTGGACCGCACGGGACGGCAGAATGGAAGAGGGGCTTATTTATGTGAGAATCCCGATTGCTTTGCGAGAGCGAGAAAAACAAATGCACTCAGCCGTTCCTTCCGCATGAATGTACCGGATCAGGTTTATGATGAATTAGAAAGGCAGCTGAGAGATGATAAACAGTAATAAAGTTATGGGGACGCTGGGACTGGCGATGAAAGCCGGGAGCGTCGTGAGCGGGGAGTTTATGACGGAGAAAGCGATCCGTGATGGGTCAGCAAAACTTGTTATAGTGGCAGATGACGCATCGGACAATACGAAAAAGAAATTTTCAGATTCCTGCAGATATTACAAAATTCCCTATGCGCAGTTCGGTGACAGGGATTCGCTGGGAAAGGCGCTCGGTAAGCGTTTTCGCGCATCGTTAGCAGTTACGGACAGAGGATTTGCAGTATCGGTTGGTAAGAATTTAGAACTGGAGGTAACAGAGTATGGCAAAAATGAAAATATATGAAATTGCTCGAAGTATGCAGCAACAGGATAAGAACATAAAAAGCGGTGATCTTGTAAAGCTTCTAAATGAAAATGGTTTTGATGTAAAGGGGCCGAACAGCAATATCGAAGATGCGGCTATCGCTTTTCTGATGAAGTCCTTTATGAACAGAAAACCGGGAGCGGCAAAAGAGAAACCGGAACAGGAAAAAACAGCCGCTGTACAGACTCCGGTTGGGGAGCCAAAGAAAGAGACGAAAGAAAAGAAAGAGATGAAAGAAAAGAAGGAGACGAAAGAGATAAAAGAGACAAAGGAGATAAAAGAGAAAGCGCCCGCACCGGCCAGTGAGGCAGTGCCGGCAGCCAGAGGGGAAAAGGCGCCCTCTGCCGATCAGGCAGAGAAGGCCGCCAAAGAACAGGCTCAGCCGAAACAGAAGAAAGAATTTCATAAGGAAAACCAGAACCGCGGAAACCGCAGTGAGCGAAGCGGCGGCCAGAGAAATGACCGCGGCGGCGACCGCAGAAACAACAATAATAATAACCGCAGTGGCGAGCGGAAGGGCGGCCAGAACCGCGATGGCCAGAGGAATGACCGCGGCGGTGCAGGGCGCGGTGACCGCAGAAACGACCGCAATAACGGTGCCGGTGATAACCGCAGCAACGGTGGCCAGAGAAATGACCGCAGGGGAAATAACCGCGGCGGCGACCGGGTATTTGAGAGATATGAGAAGGCCCAGAGTGGTTTTGACGGTATTAAGCAGGAGCAGAAGAACTCACGCAGCCGCAAGAAGAAAGACGACCGCAATAAAACGACGCCGGGCGGTTACCGCAAGAGCACGAAAGAAGAGATGAATCGGATCCGCTCCAGAAAGGATCCGAACCGCAAGGGAGCCTTTATCAAACCTGAACCGGTAAAACAGGAGCCGGAAGAGGAGATCAAGCAGATCACACTTCCGGAGTCAATCACGATCCGCGGTCTGGCAGAGAAGATGAAGATGCCGGCGGCAGCGCTGGTGAAAAAATTGTTCCTCCAGGGGCAGATGGTGTCTCTCAACCAGGATGTTACATTTGAGGAGGCGGAGGAGATCGCTCTCGGATTTAATATTTTGTGCGAGAAAGAAGAAAAGATTGATATGGTGGCTGAACTCCTCAAGGAAGAGGATGATCCGGAGAACACGCTGAAGAAACGTCCGCCGGTTGTCTGTGTCATGGGCCATGTAGATCACGGAAAGACGTCTCTCCTGGATGCGATCCGCCAGAGTGACGTGAGCTCCCATGAGGCCGGTGGTATCACACAGCACATCGGCGCCTATGTCGTCCGCATCAATGGGTCCAAAATCACTTTTCTCGATACGCCGGGACATGAGGCGTTTACTTCCATGCGTATGAG
>CANRMO010000014.1 GCA_947631755.1 uncultured Lachnospiraceae bacterium
AAGGGTTTGACGAGATTTTTATAACAAGATATAACAGTTATTAAATCCCTAAAAATACCTCAAGTGAGAATTCAAAATTTGTGGAGGTATTTTAGTATGGAAAAGTATTTTGAAATATTAAAAGAAAACGGAGCTGATTTAGCGATAAAGATAGCGGCTGATACCATAGTGACGGCAGCTTGGACAGTCTATCGTTGCAAATACGGATGCGATACTTATGGGAAAAGCCATTGCTGTCCGCCGAATTGTCCCACATGGAAAGAGACGCGGGAAATGATAAACTGCTTTCAATATGGGATTTTATTTCGATGCCATGAGATGAGCATAGTGACACCTCTTGCCGTAAAAGTAGCGCGTGAGCTGTTTTTGGATGATTATTACAAAGTTATCGCTTTTGGTAGTGGACCATGCAAGAAATGTTCAAAATGCAATCCAGACCACTGTAATTTTCCAGACAAAACCGTTCCAGCAATGGAAGCGTGTGGAATTGATGTTTTTGCAACGGTGAGGAACAACAATCTCGAAATACATACATTACGAGGAAAAGGTGATATTCAGAATCACTTTGGGTTAATACTGGTTGAATGAATTTCGTATTTATCAAAAGTAAATATATTCATATTTTCGGAGGTGAATATGATACTTGAAACGGAAAGATTATATCTGCGTGAGATGAAGCAGTCAGATTTTGATTCTTTATGTAAAATCTTACAGGATGAAGATACAATGTATGCATATGAGGGAGCATTTAGTGATGATGAAGCTCAGGAATGGCTGAATAGACAAATTATCCGTTATCAAAAATGGAACTTTGGTCTATGGGCAGTCATTCTAAAAGAAACTGATGAAATGATAGGGCAGTGTGGACTTACAATGCAACCGTGGAAAGATGCGGAAGTGCTTGAGATAGGTTATCTTTTTGAGCGATTATACTGGCATATGGGGTATGCCATTGAAGCGGCAAAAGCGTGTAAAAAGTATGCGTTTGAGATATTGAAAGCGGATGAAGTCTGTTCTATTATCAGGGATACCAATATACCCTCTCAGAATGTAGCCATAAGAAATGGTATGACAAAGACTGACACATGGACGAAACATTACAGGGGTGTTGATATGCCGCATTATCGTTATGTGGTGTATCGCTGATACGTTAGTTTTGCATGGCGAATGAAGCATATGCAACAAATAATGCGATTGACGAATTGAAAGAAATTGCTACAGGAATTATAGGCGATAATAATGCTGATGGGGTAGCGAAATGGTTAGAAGCGCACTACTTTGGTTGCTGCTAGAAAACTTAATCGGGAGTATATTGGATTTGAAATAAATGAAAAATATTACAATAGCATTTTAGTAAGGATGAAAGAAATGGAGGAATGATGATGAAAAAGTTGAAGGAAAATCTGTTACAGAAAATGACGGCGGTGGTGCTCACTGCGGCACTGATTACAGGTATGGCGGCTGGAGCGGCGCCGGTCAAAGTGTCTGCACTTCGTGAAGGGCAGACAGGGCATAACCATTCTCATGATGGGGTGGATTTTTCAGGAGCGAAAGTCCTGTCAGATGTAAACGGTGTGCTGTATGTGGATGGGGTCGCACAGACAGCAAAGACGTATACTTTGGACTATGCCCCGAAGTATCCATATGATGCCTATGAGTTACCTGGTGGAACTTACTATCTTGCAGATGACGTAGAATTAAATGCACATTTACGGATTGATGATGCTGATCCAGTAAGGCTTTGCCTGAATGGAAACAGTTTAAAAATGAAGCAGAGATGTGACAAGGGTTCTTCTTATTTGATTCTCATGGGGTACAGTGATGGCGGTGAAGGGTGTCTTCATCTTTATGATGCTCCGGGGGATGCGGGGAAAATCACTTCCAATCCAAGTGATCCAGGTGAAATCGGCACAGGAGGCGTATCATTGAGAGGAAAGAGCAGCTTTTATATGCATGGCGGACAGATTACCGGATGTAATGTCAGGTATTCTGCGGCTGCTGTTACAGTGTTTAGAAATACAACATTTGTAATGTCGGGGGGCAGTATAACAGGCAATAATTCTGAATGCGGAGCAGTTGATGTATGGAAAGACGGAACATTTAAAGTTGGCGGAAAAGTAAATATCAGCGGAAATACAAATACATATGAGGAAAAGGGTGGTGCGGATGTATATTTAAGGGATGGCGCTAAAATCACAGTGGATGGACTGCTTCCCGGCTCCGATATCGGGGTTACTACGGTAGAGAAGCCGACGGCTGAATACACGCAGGACGTTACCTGGAGAAACAGTGCGGATTACATCCAGTATTTCCACAGTGATGATGAGGATTGCAGGATTGTAATTGGCTGGGACAATGCAGTGGGGCTCGCTTTAAAAGAGACGGCTACACCGGCAGCCAGTCCGGGAGCAGGCACTTATACGGAAAATCAGCAGGTTACACTTACTACGGAGACAGACGGGGCGGAGATTTATTACACGGTGGATGGAACTGTGCCAGGTAAGGAAAATGGAACGAAATATACCGGGCCAATTGAAGTAACAGGAACAGAGGGACAGCGTGTCAATAAGACGATCAAAGCGATTGCCATCAAGGAGGGTATGCTGGACAGCCAGGTTCTGGAAGCTGAGTATACGATTGCGCTCCCTCACACCCACAGTGAGGATGAGACGGTCTTTGATACCGCACTGGCCAGCCAGGCTCCGGCCTCCGGCAGCTATTATATGACAGAAGGGAAGTCAGATCTGGCAATTGGAAGCAATGTCAGCCTCTGTCTCAACGGACAGAAGGCCACGCGCCTTAACGTGGCAACTGGAGCTGTCCTGGATCTGTATGGCTGCAACGAGGGTACAGTTGAGGGCGGCATAAGCTGCCAGGGAACACTTAACCTCCACAGCGGAATCATCGACGAGATAGAGCTGTATGACAGCGGTGCTCTTTCATTCGCCGGAGCGCCAAAGGCCACGAAGATTTTTGTTAAAAACAGCGGAACCATGCTTCCCAGAATTGATGCCAGGAACTATATCGGTGACAGTGTGATTACGCTGGATCTTGCATCTCTCACCGGCGTTGAAGACCATATTGCCGTCTGTAATGTTACGGACAGTAATGCAGACAAGTTTATTCTTGGGAACGAGGACTATTATCTGGAACGGAACGGGGATAACCTTATCGTCAGGTATAATGGGCCCGCTGTGCACACGCACAGCTATGGAAGTGAGTGGAAGTCAGACAGTGAAAACCACTGGCATGAGTGCAGCTGCGAAGCAAAAACGGAGGAAGCCGCACACAGCTTTGGCGCATGGACGGTGACAAAGGAGGCAACAGCAGATGAGGAAGGCACAAAGGAAAGAAGCTGCAGCGTCTGTCAATATAAACAGACAGGGGTAATCCCAAAAACAGAAAACAAAACACCGGCGACACCACAAGCTACAGAAGCTCCATCAACACCAGAGGTACAGGCAACGGAAGCTCCACCAACACCGGAGGTACAGGCATCGGAAGCACCGTCAACACCGGCAGTACAGGCATCCGAAGCGCCGTCTGTGGCAGAACAGGTAAAAAATGAGTTGTCCCTGAATGCAAAATTAAAGGTCAGCCAGACCGGAAGTAAAATCAAGATAGTATGGGGAAAGGTTTCTGGTGCGGACGGCTATGATGTCTATGTCCAGTATTGTGGAAAGAAGTTTACAAAAAAGTCAATAACTGCCGTTAAAAGTAGCAAAAAAACAAAAATTACGGTAAAGAAAATAAATGAAAAAGCAATCAACATAAAGAAAGAGTACAGGATTTATGTCCTTGCTTATAAGCTGGTGGACGGTGGGAAGATATCCCTGGGCAAGACGATTACTGCTCATCTTGTTGGAAGAAAGAATGCGAAATATACTAACGTGAAAGCAATTAAGATAAAGAAGAATTCATACCGCCTGAAGAAAGGTAAGACAGCACGGATTAAGGCAAGAACTGTATTGGTAAGTCCGGGCAAAAAACAGCTTTCCAATGCACATGCAAGGGAATTTCGCTATGTGTCTACGGATAAAAAGGTGGCAGCTGTTTCAAAGAAAGGAGAGATTAAGGCAGTGAGAAAAGGCACCTGTAACATTTATGTCTATGCAAGGAACGGATATGCAAGGAAGATAAAAGTGACCGTGAAATAAGCGGGCAGCAGGTAACAACTATGCCCCGCAACTTGCATTTCTCCACTTTGCGTGGTATGATAGGGGGTGGTAAAGGGGGGAAAGGGTTTGCGGGGAAATAATCTCAGCAGAGAGGAAAAGAGAGAGCTGAAAAAAAAGAAAGTTGCCATCAGTAAGATCATGACGCCTGTCGTAATGATTTTATTTGTGTTGCTTTTGTTGATGATTCTCAATTTTCATTCGCTTTGTCATGTTCTGAACATAAAAAGTTATGCCACTGTGCGCGCGGAGATCGTTGAGAAGACCACGGATCCGCTGGCGATGGTCATCCCCATGGCGATTGTGAGATATGAATATGAAGGGACAATATATGAAGACAGAAAATATTTTGCGCTCCAGCCATTTTTCGGACTGAGCCCGGAGGCAGGGACGAAACTTGACATCTATGTCAACAAAGGGGCGCCAAACCATTTTATATTCCGGGAGAATTTCTTTGTCAATTGGATTAATTGGCTTCTGTTATTTTTCGAGGGAGTATTTATTTCCCTTCTGGTGCGGCGGATCCGCAGGCTGATACAAAATCACAAGGAGAAGAAAAAACGCAAAAGAACAGGAAGGGGAATTGAGACGGGCCACCAGGAGAGTTCTGCGGCCTGGGATGTGGGATTGAGTGAAGAGAAGTGGGAGGAATGGGTAACAGAAAGGAGTGAGAGTGATGGGGAGGATTAAAGAGTATATAAATGAGCATACATGGGCGCTGTGGACTGTGAGAGTTCTGGCATTTCCGTTCTGGCTTGTTTATAAGCTGGTTACATTTGTCATGAATTTTTCCAAGATCATTTTGAACATATGCCTTATTCTGCTCTTTGTGGCATTGCTGGCGGGCGGTGTCATCTATGGGAAAGTCGCCCCGATGTATGAGCAGGCGAGTGAAGAGGCATATGATAAATTGTCAAATTTAAGTGCGGATAATTTTCATATACTTTCTAATACGATCATTTATGATAAAAACGGAAAGAAGATTGGGCAGATCGACAGCGGTTCATACCAGTACATGCCGATAAAAGATATTTCAATCTATATCCAGAATGGCTACATCGCCACGGAGGACAAGCATTTTAAATCCCATTCGGGGATTGATTTGCAGTCGCTGACCAGAGCCGCGCTTTCTCTGTGGAAAAACAACGGCGAGATCAAGCAGGGGGGGAGCACCATTACGCAGCAGGTCATTAAAAATAACCTGCTGACACAGGAGCAGTCCTACAGCCGCAAGTTGACGGAGGTGCTGCTCGCCCCCTCCCTTGAGAAAAAGTTCAATAAAGCAGAGATCATGGAGTTTTACTGCAACAGCAATTATTATGGCAACCAGTGCTATGGTGTGGAGACGGCGGCCCAGTACTATTTCGGGTGCTCAGCAAAAGATGTTTCTCTGGCACAGGCCGCTATGCTGTGCGGTGTCTCCAACAGCCCGAACAATTACAACCCGATCGCCAGCATGGAGTATGCCACGGAGAAAAAAGAGCAGGTTCTGGGAAATATGCTGGAGCAGGGATATATCACAGAAAAAGAATACAAGAAAGCGATGGAGGAAAAGATCAAGATTGTCGGTGTGGACGACATGGCCAGTTCGGAAAATTATATGGTGAGCTATGCGATCGACTGCGCGACGCTGCAGTTGATGCAGGATGAGGGCTTTAAATTCCAGTATATTTTTAAAAATTCGGACGAGCAGAAGGCTTATAAAGATAAATACTCGAGAGTATACAGCGAAAAAGCGGCGGAGATCCGCGCCGGAGGATATCAGATCTACACATCCCTTGACCAGAAACTCCAGAAGAAATTGCAGAATGCGGTTTCCTCTAATCTGTCGACATTTACGGAAAAGGATGCGAAGACAAAGAAATATACGCTTCAGAGTGCGGCGATGTGCATTGACAATGAGACACAGTATGTTGTTGCTGTTGTCGGGGGGCGGACGAAGAAGGATGAGTACAACCGGGCATTTTTATCTGTGAGGCAGCCGGGATCTACCATCAAGCCGCTGCTGGACTACGGACCGGCCATTGACAATAATGTAATAAACGGTTCTTCGGTTATAAACGATACAAAGGTCTACTGGGATGACAGTGACAAAAAGAGCTACAGCCCTAAAAATTCGGGCGGCAGCTATCACGGGAGGGTGACTGTCAGGGAAGCGCTGTCGCGAAGCCTGAACACCGTTGCCTTTCAGGTGTTTAAGAAAACGGGCATTGACACTTCCCTCAGTTATCTGGACAAGCTGAAATTTACATCCCTGTCCTATGCGGACAATTCTGCGCCGGCGATTTCGCTTGGCGGTTTTACGAATGGCGTCACGATAAATGATATGTGCCGCGGTTATGCGACTCTCGAAAATAACGGGCAGCTCAGTTCCCGCACGTGCCTTGTGAGAGTTGACCACGAGACAAAGGGGACGGTTTATGAGGCACCGGAAAAAGAAGAGAGTGAGACAGAGGTCTTTTCCTCTGACACCTCATTCATTATGAAAGATATGATGCAGGGGACATTTTGTGAGGGGTACGGTACAGGACACAGTGCCTATAACGACAATCAGATCTATGCGGGGAAGACGGGAACGACCAGCAGCCACAAGGACGCCTGGTTCTGTGGTTTTAGTGCTTATTACACAACGGCTGTGTGGATCGGGTACGACACACCCCGTGAGATGCCTGGCATGTTTGGCAACTCCTACCCTCTGAGGATCTGGTCCTCTTATATGAATGATATCCACAGCAAACTGGAGAAGAAGAATTTTGATATTCCAAGCTCCCTGCAGCTTCGCAGGGTTTCAGGCGGCAATCTGACAAAGAGCACAAAGGAAATCTCTTATAATCCAAAAAAGAGGTATTATTCCCAGAGACCGGAAGGCTATGATTATTATTCCACGCTGAATGAGGAGCGCAACTCCGAATGGGAGGTAAATTATAAGCTGGAGGCAGCTAAAAAGGCGGCGGATGAAGCGGTCACTAAATTTGAGGAATATCAGATTGACAGTGTGAAAGCTGCCTTGAATTTTGAGAAAAGGTACAATCATGTACTCGCCATTATTGAGGAAATACCGGATGAGTACGAGCAGGCGAATTACAAGAAGAGGGCGACTAAGAAATATGAGTCCCTCAATCAGCAGGTGATGGAGCAGTGGCAGGATGCCATCAGTGAGTACCAGCAGGAAGAACAGGAGAAGAGGGAAAAACAGCAGAAAGTAGATGCTGAGGACGCTATGAATAAGGCGAAAGATACGATGAAGAAGAACCGTATCAAGAAACTCCAGTGGTATACCGATACGCTGAATGGCCGTTCCTATTACACGGACGTCACGAAACTGCTCATTAAAGACGGCAAAAAAGCGCTGAAGAGAGTAAAGGGTTACTCTGAGTACGAATCTATGAAAGAGGCGTGGGATGCCGCTGTGGCAAGGGCGGAGAACTTGCCTGAGGCGCCGGAGACACCGGATGTTGGAAGCTCGCCCAGCGATAATAAAGATATTGATAAAGATAAATACAAGGAAGAACAGACGCCAGAACCTACGGCCACACCGGAGCCTACGGCCACACCGGAGCCGGGTGTGCAGTAGAGGGGCGGGGGTGAGAGGCTTGATTTTCAGTTGGCCATACGTTTTTTTGCGCGCAGTTCTCTAAAAAAGTCTTTCATGAGCTGGCTGCACTCTTCCCCGAGCACTCCGGTAGTCACGTCTGCCCGATGATTGAATCCGGGTGTCTGCAGGAGGTTCATAACAGAACCTGCGCATCCGGCTTTGGGATTCATGCTGCCGATCACGACCCGGGGGATGCGGGCCTGGATGATAGCCCCGGCGCACATCGGGCAGGGTTCCAGCGTCACGTACAGCGTGCAGTCCTCAAGCCGCCAGTCGCCGATCGCTTTGCTGGCTTTGTTGATGGCCAGAATTTCGGCGTGGGCCAGCGTGTTCTTTTTCCAATTGCGCTTGTTGTATCCGCGGGCAATGATCTTGTCCGAGAATACGATTACGCA
The DNA here is from genome assembly GCA_947631755.1 of uncultured Lachnospiraceae bacterium. Taxonomy (GTDB): domain Bacteria; phylum Bacillota; class Clostridia; order Lachnospirales; family Lachnospiraceae; genus Eubacterium_F. Next base: position 8,166 of record CANRMO010000014.1, read on the forward strand.
GCCGATGGGCGTCTCATTTTTCTGATACGCCCTTTTCGCCTGCGAGATAGCTGCTCTCATATATTTTTCGTCAGATCGAGAAGTATCCATTGTAATCTCATTCCTTTATATTTCTTTCATCCAGTAGCCGAAATCTCCGGCTGTCAGTCGTTTTCGTTTTGCCCCCTTGAATATGGAGAAACCAAACCGTCCGGCTATGTACTGTTCTTTCCGGCAGAATTGGCCGGGGACGGCGATATAATCTTTTTCTCCCTTATGAGCATACAACAAATGATGGAAATTGTAAAACCCCATTAGCAAAAAACTGTTTTTTTGATAGTGCCAGTATTCCATGGGCAGTTTCACAAAATCATCCGGTTCCAGCTTTACACACCAGTCCAGTTCATTGTCCTCGAAGGGATAGACCTGTTTAAAAAGGTTCAGATAAGAGGGGATAACTGTCTTTTTTTCTGTATCAGCGGCCACGGTTTCCGGTTCAGCCAGGTGTTCCTTAGCGGCTACGGTTTCCGGTTCAGCCGGGCGCTCCTTAGCGGCCACGGTTTCCGGTTCGGCCGGGTGCTCCTTAGCGGCCACAGTCTCCGGTTCGGCTGAGATGCTTTCCGTGGCCTCTGGTTCTGGCTCAGCCGGGAGGGTTTTTGCGGCGGGCGGGCCGGAGTGGGTGACACGGGAAATGTCAGATGTTTTTTTGGAAGAGAAGCGAACCTGGGAGTATAATATAGTGTTTGCTTCCGACCTGCATGAGCCGCTCAGGTAGCAGTCTTCTTCGCCTACCAATAGCCCGCAGATTTCTTTGAAATTTATGCTGTGGGGAAGATATTCCATGTGGCAGCAAAAGTCGCATAATGTGTTTCCGGTCAGCGTCCCGAGCTGGTGGGGGAAGAGCTCCCCTTCTTTCCGGTAAACAAGATACACAGGGGCGTCCGGTGAAATACCGGATTCCTGTACGGACAGATGCAGCAACAGTTCATTGTCCCGGCTCTCAAGGCGGGCAAAACTGCGGTTTGATGTCACCCGGCCGTGGTCTGCCCTCTTCATATATATGATCTCACGCATGTATTCTGACATAACAGCCTCCATTCCTGATCTGTGCACTGCTGGCAGTGCTTGTCTTTTATATATAAATCCCCATTCCGGAGCGTTTACGCGACGAGGCGACGAGAAAATCTCTGATTTCTCGTCTGCCATCAGAGCTATTTGTGACGCTCCGGCACAAGATAGCCATCGTGAATAAATTCACATGTGAAAAATAAGCTATCGAGCTTATTTTTCACACTAAACTTCTCTGGTCTTTTAACACTATATGCAGAAGGTGATCGGGATAGAAGAGGAAAATATAAGAAAAATGAAAGGGGGAGACGCCCCGTGGACGAATCCCCCGTAACAAGTTGTCCCGCTTAATGAAGATCAAGCTCTGGCGGGACATCAATTTCTTCGGATACATATTTCCCATCTTTTTTGCGCTGTCTCACACACTCTGACAGCAGATACTCAATCTGTCCGTTTACAGAACGGAAATCGTCCTCTGCCCATGCGGCGATATCGGCATATAATTTTTCGGACAGGCGGAGCGGGATCTGTTTTTTTGCGGCCATCAGTACAGGCTTCCCGAGTTTACAACGGGCTGACCATCTTGGTTGCCGCATAAAACCACAAGAAGATTGGATACCATGGCAGCTTTGCGCTCCTCGTCAAGCTGCACCATCTGTTTTTCATTCAATCGGTCGAGGGCCATTTCCACCATGCCCACCGCGCCATCTACAATCATTTTTCTCGCATCGACAATGGCGGATGCCTGCTGGCGCTGTAGCATAACAGAGGCGATTTCCGGCGCATAGGCGAGGTAAGTAATTCTCGCCTCCAGGATCTTGATGCCCGCGTCATTTACTTTGCTCTGGATCTCATCCCGGATCCTCGCCGCCACAATCTCGGCTGATCCCCTGAGGCTGCCCTCATCGGCCATGCCATCGCCGGTCGTATCAACATTTGTTGCCACATCATAGGGATAGATCCTCACAATGTTCCGGAGGGCGCTGTCACATTGCAGAGACAGGTATTCTTTGTAATTGTCCACATTAAAAGCTGCCTTTGCGGTGTCTGTCACGCGCCAGATCACGGCGATGCCGATTTCTACCGGGTTGCCGAGGCAGTCATTGATCTTCTGGCGTCCGTTGCTGAGCGTCATTGCTTTCAGGGAAATTTTTTTCCCGGCAGTCTCAGCAGAGATTGTAGTTCCGTCTGTGGAAATGCTCAGAGAGGCCGTGCTGCTCTTTGTCTGGGTGTCACCGCTCTGGGCCAGCTTTGTTGTCGCAGCCGGGTTGACTGCCACACAGAAAGGATTTACAAAATAAAATCCCGGATCCCGGAGCGTCCCCACATATTGCCCGAACAGTGTCAGTACAAGTGCCTCCTGGGGACGCAGCACTTTTAGACCGCAGAACGGGATCCAGCCGAGACAGCACACAATAATGCCAGCCACAAAGAGTGCTATAAATCCTCCGTGTCCCGTTTCTAGTTTAGGTGCTCCGATGATGATTGCCGCAATGGCCAGTGCGTAGAGTGCCAGACTGGCGATCAGTATGGACATACCAATTTTCCTCGTTGTGTAAATTTTCTCCTCCATAAAACATACCTCCTTAAACCTGGCTTAATAAAGCCCTTTGTTCTTTTTGATATCAATATGATATCAAAAAGAACAAAGGGTGTCAAGAGTGAAATTGCGACAGCCTGCTTCAATTTGCGCGAAGGCAAAGTGAGGATCGTCTGTGCCTGCACAAGACGATCCGAGCGCCAATGCCAACTACGTTGGCTATGCGAACACCGAGCAGTCACGCGAAGCGTGACGCTCGTGGTTTATTTTAATCTACCTCCACCTTATCCCATCCGCTGTCTTTATAAAAGCGTACCTCCAGCTTATTATCCTTAATATACTGCCGGATCACACGTTTTCTCTCACGGTCGGCCTTTTTTTCGTCATAATTGCGGGGGTCATGGAACCGCTGCATAACTTCCGGATAGCCTCTGGTGAGTTTCTCCATACATTTCGCTCTCTCGGCGCCTTCTTTTTTGACACAATCTGCATTTTTTACCGTATAGGACATTCCTTTTTTCGAGAGGTCAAACCGGACAATGCTCTCGCCGCCTCCCTGCTCTTCCAGGATGTTCCCGTTTTTTACATAGTGGATGGTCGTGATCTTACCTCAGAAGATGATGTCATTCTTTTCTTTTGCAACGCCGTATGTCTCGGTGATATAGGGAATTGAGACGCTGCCTGCGGCTTTATTTAATATAGAATAATATATCTGCTCGTTTTTAATATCGCTGTACTGCACAAACAGGCAGCTCTCCATCTTTCTGCCACCGTCAGACCAGCAAATACTCTGTCTGCTGAAAATAGCGCCCGTCAGTTTTTTTCTTTCAATATAAGACTCGATTGTTGGCCAGTCGCTCTCAGCCAGGTTTTTCTTTTCGTATTTCTTGTATTGCCTGAGAATATCTTCATTCGTGGCGCAGCGCTGCAGATCCGGCTTCTCCAGTCCGTTCCCGAAAGTGCATTTGTAGTAGAAATCTTCAGGAGCGCCGTTATTTTCGTTAAAGATAAGAAAACCATCATCGACTGGCAATGTCCTTGTGATCCTGCTGTCGGAATTAAAATTATTGCAGTCGATTTCCTGTAGATCAATGACAGAGGCGACTTTTCCTTTTTTCAGGTCGTATATGATCATGCCCCTCAGGTTCGCAAAGGCCAGGTATGAGTTATTAAACACACAGAGATCCGGCGCGTAAGCTCCCATTTTCTGCCCGATCCTGCCGACCTCTGACAGCACGCCTTTCTGAGTTTCTGTCCCCTCCTTGCTCTCCAGGACAGCGACATATCCCGACTGATCCGGCCGGATAGAAATGTATTTTGTCTCGGCGGAGAATCCGTTTACGGTGACCTCGGCGGTCAGGATACATTTTCCTGAAAATGTTTTGAACCCGGCGGGAGCCCAGTATATTTTCTCCCCCGGAGCGCAGGTGAGTGACTGTCCCTGTTCTTTTACCGTCCAGATGCCTTCCTCGTCAATATTGTATTTTTTCATCGTTCCTTTTTTGTCAGAAGTCACCCGGATCAAAACCTCATTCTCCGCGCAGTCATATTCGAAGGAAAGGGGCATGGCCGGTGTGCTGCTGGATAGCAGGGAGTATTCCGAGAGCACTTCGTTGTCTTTTTGCAGCACCTCTCCTTTCTCGTCGGTTGTCGAGGCATAGGCGATGACTGTCAGCGCTCCCAGTCCGGTTCTCTGCCCTGTCAGCCCCGCGTCCCCGCCGGTGCCGGGGGAACCCGGAAGGCGGGGCAGGAGAATGGCGGTCCCGAGCCCGATGCACGCAAAAAATAGTGCGGCCGCGGCGGCCAGCCTCCTGCGCCTTCTCCTTTTCTTCCTTGGATAAAGTAAAGTTTCTTCCAGATACCGATCAGAAATATCGGCAATACTGGTCTCAAATTCTCTCTGATTCATAGCCAGCCCTCCTGTTCCAGATAACGCAGCAAATGTTTCCGCACGCGCCCGATCCGCACCGATGCGTGGCGCTCCCCAATCCCTAATTCTCCGGCGATCTCTTTTACACTCTCGCAAAACCAGTACCTCTTTATAAACAGAGCACGTTTTTCTGCACTCAGAGAATCCAGGAATGTCTCAATCGCTCTTGTCAGTTCCCCAGTCTCGATCTCCCGAGCGGTATCGTCCTTTGCCGGGATGTGGTCCAGCAGTTCGTCCAGGGGCAGCAGCCCGCCCGGATCCCGCTTCTGCGTGTGGTCATCCCGGTATCTTTTTAGTGCGGTATTTCTCACGATCCGGCAGATGTATGCCCGCAGATGTCCGGGCCGTTCCGGTGGGATCTGATCCCAGAGTGCCAGCCAGGAATCATTCAGGCACTCATTCACATCCTCATTATTGTTTAAAATGTTCCCCGCGATGTGCCGGCACAGCGGCCCGTACTTTTTCTCCGTCTGGCGGATCGCCTCCTCCGAACGGCTAAAATATAATGCGATGATATCGTCGTCTTTCATTAAGTCCCCCCTTCCGGAGTGCGCGTGTTTTTTTCGCGCTTCCCTCCTACAGGATAAGTACCCTTTTTTGTGATTATACAACATTATTATGTGAAAAGACATAATGCCAACAGGTTGACATTTCTCCTCAATCCCATTAGAATGATATTACAGAAAAAGTGAAAGATGAAAAGGCATGAATGAAGTGCTTTTGCAAATGGAGGTAATTATGGGAAAAGTAATATTGACCGGAGACCGCCCCACAGGCAAATTGCATGTGGGCCACTATGTTGGCTCGCTGAAAAGGCGGGTGGAACTTCAGAATTCCGGGGAATACAAGGATATTTATATTATGATAGCGGACGCCCAGGCGCTGACGGATAACGCGGGAAATCCGGAAAAGGTGAGGAGCAATATCTCAGAGGTCGCACTGGATTACATGTCGTGCGGACTGGATCCCGAAAAGTCGGTTCTGTTTGTTCAGTCCTATGTATCGGAACTGACAGAGCTGACATTTTATTACAGCAATCTTGTCACGGTGTCCCGGTTAAAACGGAATCCCACTGTAAAATCCGAAATAAAATTGCGGGGATTTAACACAAGCATTCCGGTCGGCTTTTTCACGTATCCTATCAGCCAGGCCGCAGACATTACCGCCTTTAAGGCGACTACGGTGCCGGTGGGGGAAGACCAGCTGCCGATGATCGAACAGGCGCGGGAGATCGTGCGCAGTTTCAATTCTACTTATGATGAGGTTCTGGTAGAGCCGGATGTGCTGCTGCCGGATAACCAGGCATGTATGAGGCTGCCCGGTATTGACGGCAAGGCCAAAATGAGCAAATCTCTCGGGAACTGTATCTATCTCTCCGATGACCCGGAAGATATCCGAAAGAAAGTGATGAATATGTTTACCGATCCCAATCACATCCGGGTGCAGGATCCGGGAAGCCTGGAGGGAAATACCGTCTTTATTTATCTGGACGCCTTTTGCCGGGATGAGATGTTTGCAGAATATCTGCCGGAATACAGCAGCCTGCAGGAATTGAAAGACCACTATACCCGGGGCGGGCTTGGGGATGTAAAAGTGAAGAAATTCCTTTACTCCGTTCTGATGGAGGAACTCTCCCCTATTCAGGCGAAAAGAAAAGAACTGGAAAAAGATATCCCGGCGGTAATGGAAATTCTCCATAAGGGGAGCATCAGGGCAAAAGAGACCGCGGCCCAGACGCTGAGTGAGGTAAAGCGGGCAATGAAAATTGAGTATTTTGACTGAGAGGGGATGAGCGGGAAAATGCAGGCAGGAGATTTATATGACGGCGATATTCACTACAAAACGCCTTCTGATTTTCGCGTGCCGGGAGAGGGCGTAAAATACGGCACTGTAAAAACGGACACTTATTTTTCGACCACTACGGGGAGAGACCGCAGGGTAACGGTTGTCCTGCCGGCTTCCTACTCCACAGATAAAAAATATCCGGTCTGCTATCTGTTCCACGGGCTGGGGCAGGACGACACAGACTGGCTCAATGCGGGGGCGCCTGTCATTGTGGGGAATATGGCTGCGGCGGGAACGGCAGAAGAAATGATCTTAGTTCTGCCAAATTGCCGGGCGAGGGAGGATGATTCTGCGGATCCGCCGGACGCTTTTTCACTTTCCAATTACCGCGCGTTTGATAACTTTATCAATGACCTCCGCGACAATCTGATGCCATATATAAGAGAGCATTATGCCGTTGCGGAGGGACGGGAGAACACGGCGGTTGCCGGGTTTTCCATGGGCGGCCGCACGGCTCTCTATATTGGGCTTTCCATGCAGGATACATTTGGCTATATCGGTGCATTTGCACCAGCACCCGGCATTTTTCCCTATGAATTGAACGATGTCGCCGAAGAGGGGTTATTCAGACCGGAAGATTTTTGCCTGGAAGACGCCCACAGGGAGGATACGCTCATTATGATTGTGGCTGGAAAATCCGATGAGATCGTGTTTGAATTTCCGGTGAGTTACCACAATGCCTTAGAGAAAAATAGCTGTAAACATATCTGGTATAAAGTATCTGGCGGCCATGACCAGAATGTTATGTGCAATGGCTTATACAACTTTGCAAAAAAACTATTTATGTGAATATCTGTATTTGACATAGGGGGCAAAAACAGATATAATCAAAAGGAGTATTGTTAAAAAGTCAAAATTTCCGTGCAGCCGGGGAGATAGCGGTGCCCTGTACCTGCAATCCGCTATAGCAGGGGTGTTGTCCCGCCGAGGATTTTATGACGGAGAGCTGCCCGGTGTAAGTGGCAATGACGTCTGGGTCTTGTGCAACAGGATCTTGTGAACCGTGTCAGGTCAGGAATGAAGCAGCACTAAGCAAGCCATTCTGTGTGACGCGAGGGCGCCTGGGCCGAGTTAACTGCACCGGTAACGTCTCCGGAGTCTGATTCGACGCGGGGCGCACGGATTTATTTATATTCATTCTGGAGAAAGTATTGAGGTGGATGATATGTCGGCAGACCTTAATGTGAATAGCACTAATACAGTCAATAAGGGGACTGTGATCTATGAAAAAGGGGAGATCGTGCAGTCCGTAGCGCTGATCCTGAAAGGACGGGCTGAGGTGTGTTCCGGCGGTGTCAGGACAGTGCTGGGTTCCGGGAATTTTCTTGGGATGTATGATGTGGCGAGGGGAAAACATTCTTTTACATATAAAGCCATGGATGATGTGGTCGTTTACGGGCTTCCGATCAGTTCATGGGATCAGGTACGCCTCCTGTTGGATGAGAAAACGCAATACCGGGGGCTTTTTGTTACGTCTATGAATTTTTTTATGGCGGATCTGTATAAGAGATTTCAGAAAATGAAAAAAGATGTCACAGAGATTGCTGACTTTGTGGCTGAGAGTTATAAAAAATGCCAGCAGATGGCGGAAGATACAGGCTTTCAGTCGGAAAAACTGATGTCAATGGAGCGTCTGGAGCCGCTGGCTGAACAGGAATTGCCGCCGGCGCTTTCCTATTATCTGGAGGCATGCCGTATTCCTCTGGAGACGCAGAAAAATTATTTTGGCGGAAATGCCTTTGTCGCGGAAAAACACGCGGTGGAGCAGAGCGGTCTTTTGCCCCCCCTGCTGGAAGGCTGCCATTATTACAGTGAATGGCTGGTGAAATATCTCCGCATCCTGGTGATGGATGAGAAAAATCTGTTCTCCCTTGTGGGCCGTATGTCTGCGCGGCTGAAACAGGCGGGAAGGGATGAGGGGCCGCTGACCTCTATCCTGGATCAGATGCTGAAGAGGATTGATGAGGCAGAGAATGAATTAATTGAGCTGGCGGGGATCGCTCCGGGACTAAACCGGGAGAAGATGGAGAGTATATATTTTGCGCTGTTGTCGGGTGAGGCTGGGAACGAAAAGGCTGACGGGGAGAGCGGGCTGGAGGAACTGGACAATTCAGTGCAGCAGATTCTGGATTACGCTCCAGTCCACCGGAAAGTGGCCGCGGATTTTGAAGAGTCCATCAATGATTTCCTCGGTCTGACGGACAAATTCTCCCGTTCGACAGAGGCGATGAAACTCCGCAAAAAAATAGCCAGTCTCTTTTTCGAGATCTACGAGGCTGTGGCGAAAAAAAGTTTCGATGACAGCAAGGTTCCTTTGCCAGTGCGGTTGTTTTTGGATTACGGTTTTGTCAGTGAGGAGCTCTTGACTGAGGAGGAGCTGAAACAGCTGCTGGCGCTGCCTGCTCCGGGGACAAGTGATACTGACTGCCGGGTTTATACACTGTGCCAGTGGCTCTATGCTATCTATAACGGAGAGAAGATTCCCTGCAAAGATGAGTTTGATATGAATTATGAGGACCATCTCCGGAAAGATCTGGCGGACAAGAGGATCGACCAGGCGGAAATGAATGCAAAGATGGAGAATGGAGAGGAAAAGCTGCATTTTGAAGTGGACAATTTGATGCGCTATGCCGACAGACTTCTCTCCGGCAATCTCTCTGCTTTTGTGCCGGTGCTCTGTTCTGAGAGCCTGATCGGCAAGATTGAGAATTCTATCGTGACTGGGGAGTCCATCAATGTTGCTGTCAGGAAAGTGGAAAAAGTTGATTACGGTATATTTTACCGGGAGAAACTCAAATCGTATGAGAAAGCAGAGATCAACCGTTTTTCGGTGGTGGAGAGGGTAGTGCCCGATTTCATTATGTTTCCAATCTACGGCCGGACCGGCCAGATGTGGCAGGATAATTCCGGCCGCATAAAGACTACGCCGGGGAGGATTCTGATGCCAATCTTTCTGGACCACGATGTGGATTCGGAGATACTGAAGATGCTGGCTCATTTCCGCTGGGAAAAGTGCCGCAGCGAAATGGGTGCGGACTGGAACAATTACCGCAATCCATCTCTCACATCAGAATATACGGATTATCTGCAATTTTATAAGAAGAACAGCAGTCTGACGACAGAGAGGAAAGAAAAAGTCAAAGCCCAGCTGCAGCAGTGCAACAACCGTCACAGAGAGGTGTTCACGAGAGATTACCAGGACTGGATTCTCCGGGAGGCGGCGGGAGCCATGAAACTGAACCGGGTAGTCCGGGATATCCTGTTTACATACTGCCCGTTTTCGGCGGAGATCGCGGAGGGGCTTGTTGTGCAAAATTCTTATCAGGAGGCGGCGCGCCGCTATATGACGGAGAGGCGGAAGACAGAGAAAAATCTGGCTACACTTTTGCGTAAATTTGAAAAAAGCGGCATGGATATACCGGAAGAAGTGGAGCAGACGAGAAAGCTTTTGCTTGAGGCGTAGTGGCCGATACATAAGGAGCGGATGAAGAAAATGGGAAGAAGACACGATGTGAATCGCAAATGTGCACTGGTCCGGGATCTTTTACAGGAAAACCGATTCACAGAGGCGCTGGAAGTGATAGATGAAATACCTTTAAAAGATGTCGGCTCCATTGAGGATCTTTATCTCTTTGCGGAGCTCTATGAAAAAGCGGAGCGGATGAACAAGAAAAAAGAAATTTTTTACCTGATCTATGACAGAACAAAATCGCGTCATGTCCTGAACCGCCTTCTCCGCCTTGTGCTGCGGATGGGGGATATGTCTGAGGCCAGGGAGCTTTTCCTCGTCTATGAGTTTGGAAATGATGTGACGCTGGAGACTTTTGAGCTGCGTTATCTGATCGCCCGGGCAGAGGGGGAGTCTCGGTCTTCTCTGATCAGTATTTTAGAGGAATTGAAAAGGGAAGAGTACACGGAGGAGTGGGGCTATCAGCTGGCCCGTCTCTACGAGCAGGAAGGGATGCGCAAGGAGTGTATCCAGGAGTGCAAGGATCTGGAACTCTGGTTCGGCCAGGGCAGAATCGTGGACAAGGCGAAAGAACTCCGGGCGAGGTGTGAAGCTCCCGGCTGGCAGCCGCCGAGGGAAGAGGAGATTCCTGAGCCGGAAGAGCCGGAGAGAGAGGAGATTATCACCTATGCCTCGCACCCTGTGCATGTGACGGCCTTAGAAGATACGGCGGCAGAAGAACAGGAGGAGGAAAAGCCGGCGGAGAGAGAGATTCCAGCAGAGAGGAAGAAGCCGGCGGAGAAGAAGATTCTGGTGGAGAGAGAGAAGCCGGCGGAGAAGAAGATTCTGGTGGAGAGGGAGAGCCCAGCGGAGAGGAAAATCCCGGTGGAGAGAGAGATTCCGGCAGAGGGGGAGATTCCGGCAGGCGCCGATTTTGAGGAGAGCGTGTCAGAACCGGTACCGGTGAAGAGAGAACCGGCCCCCGGGCAGAGGGGGCTGCGTCCGGTGGAAAACCTCGATGATCTTCTGCAGGAAGAAGAGGAGGACATTTCGGACAGGGGAATCCGGTATTACACGCTGAAAAGTGCGATCAATCTTTTGCGCCGGACGAAACAGGAACCTCATTTTGTCTTTGCCGGGGGCGAGGAGAGGATCACCCTTGCCGTGGCGAAAAGGATCACAAAAGAATTAAATAATGTGGGCCATTTTTCGGCCCGTAGTATCGTGAAGATTGCTGCAGGCAAATTGAATGAATTGAAATTGAGCGAGCAGAAAGAAAAGCTTTCCGGCGGCTGCATGCTGGTGACAAATGCATCGGAGATGAGCAATGTGATGGCGCTGGATCTGCTTGATCTGATGGATGAGCTGGGCGAGAAGATTGTGGTAATGCTGTCTGGCCCCTTTGATGAGATGGACTGTTTTCTGGCAGATCATAAGGAATTATCAGAAAAGCTATTTTATAAGGTAAGAATGTAGGGAGGTGGGGAGCCGGATGGATGAGAAACAGCTTTGGAAACCGGGCAATATGCTGTATCCGGTCCCGGTAGTAATGGTGAGCTGCGGGGATGGAAAGGGCAAAAAAAATATTGTGACGGTGGCCTGGACGGGAACGGTCTGCTCGGATCCTGCCATGGTGTCGATTTCTTTGAGGCCGGAGAGGTATTCCTATGGGATAATCCGTGAGAGCGGGGAATTTGTGATAAACCTCACCACGAAACCGCTGGCTTTTGCCACTGACTGGTGCGGCGTGAAATCTGGCAGGGATGTGGATAAATTTGCCGCCATGGGACTGACGGCAGGCCAGGCAGAGACGCTTGCCTGTGCGCCGGCCATTGAGGAGAGCCCGGTCAATCTGGAGTGCAGAGTGAGAGAGGTCCTGGAACTGGGCAGCCATCACATGTTTTTGGCGGAGATTTCAGGCGTCCGGGTCAGCGGGAAATATATGGATAAAAGTGGGAAATTTGAGCTGAATGAGACGGAACTGGTGTGCTACTCCCATGGAGAGTATTTTGTTCTGGGAGAAAAGATTGGACGTTTTGGTTATTCTGTAAAAAAATAGAGTAAAAATTGAGATAATTGTATTCAAATTGCCGTTTTACAAATGTCAAAACTGTGTTATACTATTACAATAAGATGTCTGTGTTTAATGAATCTTAATAATGAATGAATAGTGAGCGGTGCGTGTATACATCCGATAGAAAAAGAGTACCAGCGCAACAGCCATAGAGCATCGCTGAAATGAGGGTTATGATGAAACGATATATTATAAAAGGCGGCACACCGCTTCGGGGCGAAGTTACCATAGGCGGTGCGAAAAATGCGGCACTCGGCATCATAGTGGCGGCGGTCATGGCGAATGAGCCGGTGCTGATTGAAAATTTGCCGGACGTGGATGATGTCCGCGTGCTGTTGGATGCCATAGAGGGTATCGGTGCTATTGTAGAGAAAATCGACGCCCACACAGTGAGGATCAACGGCGCGCTGATCAATGACGTCAGCGCAGACGATGAGGCAATCCGTAAGATAAGAGGGTCTTACTACCTGGTAGGCGCTCTCCTGGGGAAATACAAAAAAGCACTTGTTGCTCTTCCCGGCGGCTGCCAGATCGGCAGCAGGCCGATAGACCAGCATATTAAGGGTTTTGAGCAGCTGGGCGCACAGGTCTCGATCCACCACGGCAAGATTGATGCAAGGGCAGAGCGGCTTGTTGGCTGTCACATTTATCTGGACTGTCCAAGCGTGGGGGCCACGATTAATATTATGATGGCGGCCTGCATGGCAGAGGGGAAGACGATTATTGAGAATCCGGCAAAAGAGCCTCATATCGTAGATGTGGCCAACTTCCTGAACAGTATGGGGGCGAATATCAAGGGTGCAGGTACAGACGCCATCCGTATCCGCGGGGTGGAATCCCTTCACGGAAGCGAGTATTCGATTATCCCGGATCAGATTGAGGCCGGCACTTATATGCTCGCGGTCGCGGCCACGGGCGGTGATGTCTATATACACAATGTAATTCCCAAGCATCTGGAGGCCATTACGGCGAAGCTGGTTGAGATTGGCGCCAGGGTGGAGGAATTTGATGACTGCGTGAGGGTATCTTCTGACCGGAGATTGTCATACGCCAATGTGAAGACTATGCCTTATCCCGGTTTTCCCACCGATATGCAG
>CANRMO010000015.1 GCA_947631755.1 uncultured Lachnospiraceae bacterium
GTCCCCTGGCCATGCAAATTCTTTAAAACGCCACAAGAGACACGTCCCTTTGTGGAGTGTCCCTTGTGGTTTCTGCCTGCTGGCAGGATTTAGAAAAGGACAGCCCAAATATAGTATACGAGTTTAATTCCGATTTTGGTTAATTGGATCCTGGACTGCCCATAATTATTCTAACATAATTACTGAAAAAATAAAAGCAAAATATTAAGAAAAATAAAAATTTTATATATTTTGTGATTTATTCAGCACCTTCAGCTTTGCGCGCTGCCATAAACCGAGTTTTTCTTTTGGGCTCTCCAGTGCGCCGCGCCCTTTTACATCCATGATATAGATGCCGCTCAGAACAACTTTAAGTTCTTTTTTTACCGGAAGAAGCGGAAAGATTTTCTCATCACACATCAGAGACATGATCTTTGGCCCGATCTTTGCCTTTACAATGGGCACCTTTGAGCGGCGAAGATATTTGGGTGTGCTGTCCAGGACAAGTTTCGGGAGTCCGGCGTCTTTTAGCTTCATTCGCTTCTTGTCGATGACCAGAATAGAGGCAACTTGTGCCGCCGCCTGCATCTTAGCCTGTGATTCATCCTGCTTTTTCTGCATTTTATTCCCAAGAAAATATAAGACAACCATGAGAATTACCAGGACTGCCACAACAATTCCAAGTACAATAAGAAAAGTTTTCATAGTATTCTCCATTCCTGTGCTGCCTTTGTACTGTGTGATCAACATGTGTTTGTGCAGGCTGCACACAGACACAAACACGGATATGTATCATAAAGCGGGTGTGGGAATGAACCCACAAATTCTATTTTAACATTTCCCCTCAGAAAAATAAATAGAATTTTCGTACATTTGTGCAATAATTTCCCGGACGTAAGCGCCCAGATGTTTTTTTGTGTCTTTATCCAGTTTATCCGGGTAGATTGGTTTGCCAAATTCGATCCGGATATTGCCCTTTCGGATCCATGGCAGGCAGTTCTCAAAAATTTTTTCCGTTCCGTGGAAACAGACGGGCACAATGGGGCATTTTCCCTTTGTGGCGATCTTCATGCTCCCCTCTTTAAATTCCAGCAGGGTGTCGGTGGCATTGCGCGTTCCCTCCGGTGCAATATAGATGGAGTATCCGTTTTTTACCAGAGAGATGGCGGACAATATTACCTCAAGATTTTGCTTTACGTTCCCGCGGTCCATAAACAGGCAGTTTAGAAAGTACATCCACTGGGCGACGCAAGGCATTTTTTTAATTTCCTTTTTGGAAATAAAAGCAGTCTGATTTGGAACGGTGGCGTAGGCCAGGATGATATCGTAAAAACTCCGGTGGTTGGCCGCATACATGACCGGCGTGTCCCTTGGTATATTTTCCAGTCCGACAATTGTTTTTTTACAGCCGGAGATAAACATGACGAGACTGAAAGCTCCCTTTACGGCGAGCTGTGCCAGCCTGGCAGCGGCCATCGGGTTGATTGCACGGATAATAAATTCGATCAGATACGCGGGTATACTGAGAATAGAAATAATAATGTATGCGATTAAAATTAAAAATGTTCTCATATTAATCTGGCTCCTTATTTTTTCTTCTTAGACGGCTTGGCAGTGGCCTGGATTTCATCCGGATCCTCAACATCGATGCGGGAATCCTTCTCATCACTGTCGCAGCTGACCCCGTAATACTCTTCCATCGTCAATTTATTTTTATATAGATAAGTGGCCATCCTGACGCCGACGTAGCGGATGTGCCACGGCTCAAACTGGTAGCCGGTAATTTTGCTCTTGCCAGAGGGGTAGCGGACGATATAACCGTATTTATGAGCGTTTTTTGCCACCCATTTTCCCTCTTTTGTAGAGGCAAAATTCTGTGTCAGCAGATAACTCACCTGTCGGCAGGAAATGTCAATTGTCAGCCCGGTCTGATGTTCACTGCTCCCCGGCATCGCGGAAAACGTGTCTGTCGTATCTGTTCCGTAGATGCTGATATTGCGGAGATAGATTTGTCTCTGCCGCTCATAGGAGCGGTAGCCGGAGACCCCGCAGAGTATCAGCTTTTTCTTCCTGGCAGCGCGGAACATCTTCTCCAGCGCACTGGCAGCCGGTTTCCGCAGTTTTCTCTTGTCATCCCTGTAATCAAAGCTGAACGGAATGTCAGGTTCCACCAGGTTTGGCGGAGTGTAGGATGACGGCAAGAGATAATGGCGGTTCACCAGGCATGTGGTACTGCTGGGTATGGTATCAATCGGCACCGCGCTTGTCGGATCCTGAATGCTGTTTAGATCCTCCGGCAGATACTGGCTGTTGTCTTCCGTCACCGGAGCTTCGGCGGCGGAGGCGCTGACAGCGGATGGGCTTCCGGATTCCCCGGTGGTCCCGGAGATATCCCGCCGGCCATTTAATATAAGTATTGCAATAACAGCCACAGTCAGTATGAGAGCCAGTCCTGTAAGCATTGTTCGTCTCATATGCATTTTTTTCCTCTATCAAAAATCAAATACAAAACATCTCAGAATTGCGTTAGTTGTATATTAACTGAAAGTTACAAAAAAGTACATATGAGCATTATACCCTTAATGATGTGAAAAATCAATGAATTTCATAGCGCCGGCGCCAAATCGGTTCAGGGCAGTGAGTAAGAACATGCCGAGAATATAGCACGACAGGATTTCTCCGATTCCCACTGTGAGCATCATAAAGGGGATGGGCAGTGCCATTCCGTAGGCGTAGCGGAGTATCAGGGGAACAATGACTGTATTGGCGGCAATCGGTGGGATGGGCACCAGCCATTTGTGTTTTTTCAGCGCATAAGAGCCGAGAGCGCCGAGCAGGGTGGCAAGGCTGCCGAATACAACATCCATAGGTGCAGTTCCCGTGAGGATATTGCTGAGAAAGCAGCCGATTGTCAGCCCCGGAATAGCGGCCGGTGTAAAATAAGGTAAAATAGTAAGTGCCTCTGAGATACGGATCTGGATATTCCCATTTGCCAGATTAAAAGGAAATGCATTGACAAAAATAGTCAACACGACATAGAGGGCAGCGGTCATAGCTGCCTGGCAGGTAAATAATACTTTCTTATTCATTTTTAATCTCCTTAGTTTTGTTTAATGAGTGGATGGTTTCGAACACTCAGGCCATAAAATGGACCGTTTACTGATTTTGTCCGGCCTCGTAGGCTTCCCGTACCGCATGTGCCAGCTGGTCGCCGCAGGAAGTGTTTTTGAAGCCGCATTTTATGCCGCCGAGCTTGTTTTCAATCTCTTCTACGGTCATACCGTCAACAAGCGCGTGAACTGCTTTCAGGTTGCCGTTGCAGCCGCCTGTAAAATTCACATCGGTCACAATGTTTCCGTTGATTTCGAAATCAATCTGGCGGGAACAGGTTCCCTTTGTTGTATAGGTATAATGCATCCGGTCTATCCCCCCTTTCATGAGAACTTATTATAGCGGAAAACAAGAGATTTGTCCAGCCAGGGCAGCTATTTAGCGGCCAAATCTTGTCATATTCAGTATATAAGTATCAAAACGTGATTCCAGTGTGGATTTGTAGCGGCGGCTGATGGGGAGAGAGATATTGCCGCTCAGTATTGCCTGTTTGTTTTTTGGCTTGATATAGTGTTTTAAATTGATGATCGCAGAACGTGAGATGGGGCAGAACCCTAAGTCTTTTAATTCTTCAGCCCAGACCTTTAATGGTTTTCTGGTAGAGAACGTAGTGCCATCTTCTGTATAAAAAATAGTGTATTTCTGATCCGTGTAAAGATACAGGATATCCCGGCAGGGGAGCGTCGTCGCCTCGTCTATGGATATGGGATAATAGTCGCGGTCAAGAAAGGCGGCCCTTTTGATACAGTTGTCAATGGAGTGTTCCGAGTATGGCTTTGTTAGAAAATTGATCACGCTGCGCCCGAATGCATCTGGCATTAGTTCATGGTGGGTTGTGCTAAAGACGATAAAGGTAGAGGGGTTTGTGCGCTCCAGCATATTTTTTATCTGAATACCGTTTATGCCGTCTAGCTCAATATCTAAAAAGAGGAGATTGAGAGATGAATGTTCCGGGCTGTCTAACAATTCCTCGCCGGATGAATACGTATGGACATCTCCGTAACCGAGATCCATACAATAATTTTTAATACATTCCCTGTCTTTGGCAAAGTCATCACATATTCCGATTTTCATATTATGTCTCCTTCCATTTTTGTGATAAAAACAAATTACCAGATATTGTTAAAAAAATCCAGTATTATGTGACGAACGGTCGTTTCATGCGACAAACGGTTAAATAACCGGACTATGAATTGATGTTGCGGAGTAGAACAAATGCGCTAAAAATGTTGTCCCTTACCTCAAGATCCAGCCGCCCGTCATACCTCTCCACCACACTGCGGACATTCTTCAGACCAAGGCCGTGGTTTATTGTGTCAATTTTAGAAGTGGCCAGCTCTTCCAGGTCTTTCTCCTGGTCAGGGTCACATGTGTTTTCAACTGTCAGGTTTATGTACTCCGGGCTGGCAAACAGGGAGACATAGATTTTCCTAAGACACCCCTCCGGCAGCCGCTCCAGCGCCTCCACCGCATTTTTCAGAAGATTGGAAAAGACAATGCACAAGTCGCTGTCATCCACAAAGATCTCCTCCGGGAATTTCCCCTCCATGTAAAAATCACTGTTCTCCGGCTTGTTCTCGTAGAAGTAGTTGGCAATGGCATCACCCACCGGATGGTTCGTGGAGATATAGTAAACCGACTCTTTGTTTTTGGCAAGCGCGGCGACATATCGCTTCAGCCCTTCTGTGTCATTTTCTGCAATAAGTCCCTGCATGGCAGTGATGTGGAAGTTGTAGTCGTGGCGGAACGCCCGCAGATCCATTGTCTTTTGTTGCAGCTCCCGGTAGTGCTGCTCCTCCAGCTGCAATAATTTCAGTTTCACCTCATCCGCCTGCTTTAATAATATGTTGTAGTGGCGGAGACGTAAGTAGAGAAAGAGGATGGCAAGGCTCATGATCACGGTGACGAAGATGGCAACGATCAGAAAATGCCTGCCAAACCGGTTCAGATCCATGAAGAACAGGACGCTGCTGAAAACGGAGAGAAGAAAATCAATAATGATCACAAAAGCGATAAGGCAGTATCCGCCCAGGTGGATGTGTTCTAATGGGCTGAAGTTGGAGGGTACCTTTTTTTCGAGAAAGAAGAGCAGGAAAAAAATGACCAGTATGACCAAACAGTCTGTAAAAACGGAGTAATTGTGCCCGCTATTTATGCTTCCGGCAAAGATTATGAAGTACAGATATGCCACTATAGTTGTACATATATTTATGACAAGGGAATACACGGAGATCCAGCACAGGGTAAAATACCATTTTTCCGTAAACAGCAGCAGAGCGATCAATAAGATTATAAAAGTATTTGGTATCTGTAGGCTGAAGAGAAGCAGATAAACAGCCCATATAATGGCAAGCGAGCTGCAGGCCAACAGGGACAGGGGGCCCCTCATCTGTGCATGGAGAATACGTCTCATAAAATAAAGAAAGCAGAATAATTCCAGGCAAAACAATAGTATGCGCATAATACATTCACCTCACAAAAGTAAAATACATTTGATATATTTCGACAAAATAAGAGTGTTTCTTCTATCTTAATGGCAAATAAATGAAATGTCAAATGACCGCTTATCGCAAAAATCGACCGTTCGTCGCATGGAGCTTGAAATAGATATTTTGATTGTGCTAAGATTTACTTGTAACAAAGGAAAAAACAAAATCAACAAACACAAAAGAGAAATAAGGAGGTGATTGTAACATGTTTGGTCTCTTGTCATTTTCAACATGGTACGAGTGGTTTAAATACTGGTTTGGTAAGAAATGATATCCCAGGCAATTATCCCTTGTATAAAGAATTTGTACAAAGGGTAATTTACACAAAAGATAGCATTACAAAAGCTTACTTGTACAGAAGACGGCAATTACAAATTACAAAAGAAAACTTTTACAAGAGAAAAATTATTACAAAAGACGGCTTTTGCGAAAGAGGATCGCTACAAAAGACAAAGAGCTAAATTGCTCAGATGATTATGGATAAGAAACCCGGAATTACAAAAAATGCAAAACAATATCTCTATCCCTATATTGTTTGCATGTTCCAATAGCCGGGAATTGCGTAAGTACCGGGTTATCTTATATATATATCCCTGTGGGTGTGCGGCCCGCAGGGATTTTATCTGTCCGCAGAACATAGTTTACTTGAATGGAGAGCTGTCTATGAAAAGAACTGCAATGAAAAAGAGAGAAAATTTAAAGGGAGCAAATGCTTTGCAGACCCCTCTTTCCCAGCTGGAGCAAAGTCTTCTCTGTCTGGATAACTGTATTGCGGACATAGCGGATCATTATTGGTGTGATTATGAGATGATGTACTTCGCCGGCTATGAGACCTATATACCGAAGAAGAGCAAAGGATTCGCGGACGGCTGTGATATCCAGATGAGAGAACCTTTTGAGGCACTGGAAAAACTGCACGGATTATACATAATGAGACAGGAATTTTATTCCTGGAGAGTGGCTATAAGATCTATGCAGGCGCAGCTGAAAACCAAGCACTGGATACTGCTTATGGTGGATTACCGCAAATGTCCCTGGAGCGGCCGGCTTCATGAATACAGGGCAACACAGAAACACTATATAGTTGCAAAAGGGCTCTATGACGGGGGCATTATTTGTTCGGATACTTATTTTGGAAGAGAATTATTGAAATTGCCCTATTCTTATTTTCGAAAGTGTGTAATAGAGATCTATTTTACAAAGTTCAGAAAGAAGAGAAGGCCTTTTACCAGTGAAGCGATGGATTTATTGGAGAAATTATTCAAAGATTTTGCAAATAATGGTTTCCTGGATCTTTTAAAACTGATAGCAGAGGACTTCCGCCAATGTAAAGATCCTTTTGAGGGGATAACATCCGATGAGGGCTTCTGGGTATCACCCATTCCCTGCCTCACGGTCAAAATCACCCAGAGCATACAAAACACGATGGCCGTGATCGGATATATCGCGTGGCTCTGTGACTCATGCCCCATGGCATATCTTGAGTCGAAAGTGTGGAATCTCTCCATAAAATGGCAGCAGATCCAGAAGATGATGATAAAGCTCTATTTCAGCAGGCAGGAAAATATAGAGTTAAAAAATTATATCGCGACAAGAATGTTCACGGAGATCCGGGCGTTAGAGAAAATAACAGCTTTAAATCCAGCCCAGTACAGCGAAAGCGTTTACTACTGCTCGATCCGGGTAAAACAGAAACCGAAGAAGTATTTTCTCCCGATTGAGAGATTTGCGAATAATAAAGCGTTCGTGAGAAGAAATGAACTCGAAAAAGGCAGAATCGATGCCGATTTTACTTCCACAGGAATCTGCCTTGTCGTAGATGGCGGAGAAAAAACCGGTTTTGATAATATGGCCTGCAGCGGGCAAAAACTGGAAGTCTATCCCTGGCGGTACCATGATATTGTCTTTTTCGGGGCCGCGGAATTTGGTGATTCTTTTGATATCGTCCGGATGGTCGCGGAAAACGGAAGAGAATTTGAGATGGAACTGCGCCTGACGGATTTTGAATGTGAGCCGTCTTTTAATGAGCGGGTTGTGTGGGAGGGATGTGGGATCCAGAAACTTTCAGACGGGTATAAGTGGCTGCCCGGGAATTTACATATATTTGAACAGAGAATGCAGATGCCCGGTGAAAAAATAACAGAGATCATATTCCCGGTCAATCCCTGTATCCATCTGTTTGCTGTTGTTCTTGAAATCACTTAATTTAAAAAATGTAATGCTATTTTTTCCAAAATACGCTATACTTTAGATAAATAATATGAGACCCGGATAAAACCAGGGGGTGCGTAAATGGGAAAAATAATCCAAATTCCAAAAAATGCAGAAAAAATAATACACATATTGGAGCAAAATGGCTTTGAGGGGTACGTCGTAGGGGGCTGTGTCCGGGATATGGTCCTCGGGCGTGAACCGGGGGACTGGGATATTACTACGTCCGCAAAACCGGAACAGGTAAAGGCGCTTTTTGGCCGCACGATTGACACCGGGATACAGCACGGAACGGTCACGGTTATGATGGGAAAAGAGGGGTATGAGATCACGACCTACCGGACGGACGGGGAGTATATAGATCACCGTCATCCCAGTGAGGTACAGTTTACACCGAATCTGACAGAAGATTTAAGACGCCGCGATTTTACCATAAACGCCATGGCGTACAATCCAAAAACGGGTATTATTGATAAATTCGGCGGGCTCGCAGATATTGAAAAAAAGAGCATCCGATGCGTTGGTATTCCCAAAGAGCGCTTTGGGGAGGACGCGCTCCGTATGCTGCGCGGCATCCGTTTTGCTGGACAGCTGCAATTTGAGATTCAGCAGGACACACTTGCTGCCATCCGGGAAAATGCCAGTACGCTTGTGAATGTGAGTGCAGAGCGGATACGGACTGAATTGACGAAACTGCTCATATCGCCGGGGGCTGACCGCATTCTGCTGGCGGTTAGTACAGAATTGACAAAATATTTTCTGCCAGAACTGGACAATATGCTGGCAACACCGCAGAACAATCCCCACCATTATTTTGATGTGGGACATCACTCTGTGGAGGCGGTCCGTCAGATCAATCTTCTCTGGGAGGCAAAAGAAGGGACCGATACTGGATTTCATGGAGAAAGGGAAGAGTGGGCTCATGTGGCGCTTGCCTATGCCGCGCTTCTTCATGATATTGCGAAACCGGATTGCAGAACTACCGACCGGGAGGGGATCGATCATTTTTACAGCCATAACCAGCTGGGGGCGGAAAAGGCGGGAAAGATTTTGCGCCGCCTGAAATTTGACAATGACACGGTATCTATGGTAAAGAGGATTATTCTGTCTCATGACAGCCGCCATGAGAATTGTCTGATAGACGGAAAATACTCAGAAAAGGGAAAGAGTGCTATGCGCCGTCTGATGAACCGGATCGGCGCAGACGCCATGCCGCTTCTTTTTATGTTACAGCGTGCAGATCTCCTGGCGCAGAGTGATTATAAGAGGGAAGAAAAACTGGCAAAACTCTCGGCAGCAGAGAGATGCTGTCAGGAAATCCGGGATGCCAGTGAGGCTGTCACGATAAAAGACCTGGCGATCGGGGGCAGGGAAATCATGGCATTGGGAGTTGCGCCGGGGCCGGCCGTGGGGGAGGTGCTCCGGTCCCTGCTCGAACTTGTATTGGATGATCCAGAGAAAAATACAGTGGAGACTCTGACACAGACGGCGCGCCATCTGCTATAGTTCCCTAACTTCCCGCAGAGGGGCGATGCTGCGTTTCAGCACCCCTTTTAATTGTGCGATCAGTGTTCCGTAATTTACAATTGGTACATTCTGTTTTTTTGCGGCGGCGATGCGGAGAGCCATTTCCTTTGCGCTGAGAGTGCAGCCGCCGCAGTGGACGATCATTTTATATTTCCCTAAATCTTCTGGAAATCCGCCGCCGCTGCTTGTATCAAAGGTCAATTTCTTCCCTGTATATTCCCGGATCCAGCGGGGGATTTTCACGGTTCCGATATCATCACACTGTCTATGATGGGTACATCCCTCTGCCATCAGGATCGTGTCGCCGTCCTTTAGAGTTTCCAGGGCAGAGACACCGTGGATCTGTGTTTCCAGATCTCCCTTGTACCGGGAGAACAGAATGGAAAAGGAAGTGAGGGGAATCTGTTCCGGCACAATTTTTGAGACTGCGGCAAATGCCTGGGAATCGGTGATGACAAGTTTTGGTGTCTGTCCCAGCCGCTCCAGTGCGCAAGCCAGCTCAGTATCGCGGCAGACGACAGGTATGGCGCCCGACTCCAGGGCGTCACGGATCACCTGCTGCTGGGGCAGGATCAGGCGTCCTTTTGGCGCCGCGGAATCAATCGGCACAACGAGCAGGACAAAATCGCCGGGATCCAGCAGATCCCCCACCAATTTGCCAGTCTTCCCCTCTGCCGGTAATTTTTCCGCCAGCAGTTCTTTCAGTTCATGAATGTGATAGCCAGTCCTGGCACTGACGCAGATGTCTCCCAGGGAAGCAATCTCAGTTTCTTTTTCACTCCACTCATCCTGTTTATTCAGGACAAGGATGGATGGGATTTTTTTCTCTTCTGTCAGCGCTAAGATTTTATTTTCGAATGAGAAATCCGACAGCGCGGCGGCCCCGTCGGCGACAATGAGCGCTATATCTGTTTTGTTCAGCACATTATGGGCTCTGCGCACACGTTCTCCGCCGAGTTCGCCCCCGTCGTCAAGCCCGGGGGTATCCACCATCATTACAGGCCCCAGGGGCAGCAGCTCCATTGCTTTGTATACGGGGTCTGTAGTGGTTCCCCCGACCGGCGAGACGATTGCGAGATCCTGTCCGGTGATGGCATTGATCAGGCTGGATTTTCCGGCATTGCGCCGCCCAAAGAGTGCAATGTGGATCCGCTCCCCTTTTGGTGTTTGATTTAATGACACAGTAAATTCCCCCATTCATTTTGTCTCTGATAAACTGTGAGCGATAGAGACTGATACTTGAATCATGGTACAATATTTTTTTCGTTTTTGCAAGGGGCACTTGTATCGGCCGGGGTTTTATGATATGATGGATGAAAATAATGGGAAGTGTGCAGGAGGAGGGGGATTGATGGAGCAGTTTTTTTCGGATGACGATCTTATGGGATTGCTTGAGGAGCTGGATCAGGAAGAGAGCGAGACAGTGGAAGCCGTAGATGAGGAGATCGAGGCTTCTAACCGGCGTTATCGCGAGATCATCCAAAAGCATAAGATGAAATGAGAATCTCTAAAATAGAGGTTCTCTTTTTTTGAACTTTTATTTATGTTTTGAATTTATATTAGAAAACCCGGTTTCATACGCTTCCGCAATAACGGTGATACGGAATAAGTAAAAAAAAATTTAGGGATAGAAATATTTTTTTTATATATTTTTTTGTTTTGTATAATACCGGGTTTTCTAGCGGTAAAAAACTAAAGCATTTGTTTTATGCTCTTTATCTTTCGTTGAGTAAATCATATCATAACCCCTGGAGGTTTTCAAGCTCCATGCGACGAACGGTCGATTTTTGCGATAAGCGGTCATTTGACATTTCATTTATTTACCATTAAGATAGAAGAAACACTCTTATTTTGTCGAAATATATCATATGTATTTTGTTTTTGTGAGGTGACTGTATTATGCGCATACTATTGTTTTGCCTGGAATTGTTTTGTTTCCTTTATTTTATGAGATGTACACTCCACGCACAGGTGAGGGGTACCCTGTCCCTGCTGGCCTGTAGTTCCCTCGCTCTTATATGGGCTGTTTATCTGCTTCTCTCCAGCGTGCGGATACCAAATACTTTTATAATTTTATTGATCGCCCTGCTGCTGTTTACGGAAAAATGGTATTTTACGCTGTGCTGGATCTCCGTGTATTCCCTTGTCATAAATGTATGCACAACTATAGTGGCATATCTGTATTTCATATTGTTTGCTGGAAGTGCAAATAGCGGGCGCAGTTACCCCATTTATACAGACTGTTTTGTTATACTGGTCATTTTTTTTCTGCTCTTCTGTCTCAACAAAAAAATATCCTTTAATTTTAGACCTCTGGATCACATCCATCTGGGTGGATACTGCCTCATTGCTTTTATGATCATTATTGATTTCCTTCTTTCCGGTATTAGCAGCGTCCTGTTCTTCATGGATCTGAACCGGTTTGGCAGGCACATCCTGATTGCTACCATTTTTCTTCTGGTCACAATGAGCCTTGCCATCCTCCTGCTCTACTTCCGTCTCCGCTATTACAACATTTTATTAAAGCAGGCAGATGAGGTGAAGCTGAAATTATTGCAGCTGGAGGAGCAGCACTACCGGGAGCTGCAACAGAAGACAATGGACCTGCGGGCGTTTCGCCACGATTACAACTTCCACATCACCGCCATGCAGGGACTTATTGTAAACAATGACACAGAAGGGTTGAAGCGCTATGTCGCTGCTCTTGCCGAAAACAAAGAGTCGGTTTACTATATCTCCACGAACCATCCGGTGGGTGATGCCATCGCCAATTATTTCTACGAGAACAGACCGGAGAATAGTGATTTTTATATGGAGGGGAAATTCCCGGAGAAGATCTTTGTGGATGACAGCGACTTGTGCATTGTCTTTTCCAATCTTCTGAAGAATGCGGTGGAGGCGCTGGAGCAGCTGCCGGAGGGGTGCCTTAGGAAAATCTATGTCTCTTTATTTGCCAGTTCGGAGTACATAAACTTAACGGTTGAAAATACATGCGATCCTGACCAGGAGAAGGACCTGGAAGAGCTGGCCACTTCTAAAATTGATACAATAAATCATGGCCTTGGCCTGAAGAATGTCCGCAGTGTGGTGGAGAAGTATGACGGACGGCTGGATCTTGAGGTAAGGGACAACATTTTTAGCGCGTTTGTCCTTTTGCGCAATGTGGTACTTTCGTGATCTGCTGTAGAAATGGAGGGATCTTATGAGAATAGGGATATGTGATGATTTTGCCCCGGACCGGGAGTGCATCAAAGAGTATTGTATGAACCTGGGCCATGAGGAGGTTTATACGTATTCATCCGGCGAGGAATTACTGGAGAGCCCGGAATATCAGTCTCTGAATCTGTTGTTTTTAGACATTGAGCTGGATGGCATAAACGGCATACAGATAAAAGATATGCTGGAGCGCACAACTCCCTCCACCTTTATTGTCTTCTGCACGACCCACAATGAACTGATGCCGGCCGCTTTTGGGCGCAGTGTGATTAATTTTCTCACAAAACCATACACGGAACACTCCATTGACAACTGTATCAAAAGGGCTGCCTTTCTTGACCGTGACTACTATCCCATATCCATAGACGAGGCGATAGCTCTCCCCTGCCGGGATATTTTGTATCTCTGTACAGAACAAAAATATACGATTTTTCACACGAAAGACGGCGAGACTTATTCCGGCCGGAAACCTCTGCGGGACTGGGCGGAGGAGCTCGAAGATCTGGGGTTCTGTCCCATCTCGCGCTCTGCAATTATCAATCTGAAATATTATGTTAAGATAAAAAATTATCAGGTGATTTTAAGCGGCAATGTTTCTCTTCCTGTGAGCCGCCGCCACAAAACTGCACTGGAGAAGCGGTTTCATTCCTATATGCGCCATGTGGTGAAATTCGGAAGGGAGTAGGAATTTAATGTGAATTTTTCGGAGGTGTCTATGCTGATAAATAGAAATGAGTACCATAATGCTTTACTTCAGGCTGTTGAGTGCATCAAAACAGCACAATATGAAGCGCTTGTCAATACTAATTTGGCATTGCTTCACAGGAACTGGAAGCTGGGGGAGATTATCCGGGAAAAGAGCGAATGGGGAAACAAATTTATTTCCAGCCTGGCGGCGGATATAAAAAGCGAGTTTCCGGGTTCAACAGGTTTTTCTGCCAGAAACTTACAGTACATGAAGAAGTTCTCTGGCATTTTCAGTGAGGATGAAATCGATCAGTATGGCTTTTCACGTATTACATGGTATCATCACATGGCATTGATGGATCGTGTTAAGGATAAGAAGCAGTATATATGGTATCTGGAGAAGACTGTAGAAAACGGATGGACACGGGATATTCTTGTCATGCAGATTAATTCCGGGCTTTTTGAACGACAGAGTGTGCTTAAGGTTCAGAACTTTGCAGGGAGGCTGCCGGATAAGCAAAGTGAACTTGCCATACAGACGATGAAGGATCCTTATATTTTTGATTTTGTCAATATGCGGGAGAGAATGGTCGAGACGGATATTGAGCATGAGCTGGTAAATAATGTTTCCAAGCTTCTTTTGGAGCTGGGAAAAGGATTTGCTTATGTAGGAGAGCAGTTTCTTTTGAAAGTCCGGAAGGATGAGTTTTACATTGATCTATTGTTTTATAATTATATTCTTCATTGCTTTGTTGCTGTGGATCTGAAGACCGGAAAATTTGTTCCTGAATATGCAGGAAAAATGAATTTTTACCTGTCCGTATTGGACGATCAAGTGAAGAGTGAAATTGATAATCCCTCGATTGGACTGATATTGTGCAAGGATAAGAACCGGGTTGTTGCTGAATATGCGCTTAAGGATATGACTAAGCCAATTGGGGTTAGTGAATACAAATTATTGGAAGAAATTCCGGAGGAGTTACAGGCTGCTATGCCTAGTATTGAGGATATTGAATCGAGAGTGTTGGGCAAATACAGATGTGAATGATAATTTTGCAAATGACTTGCAAAATTTACGACAGGATATGTGTTGGATTTTACGGATAATACTCTAGGAGTTGTTATGTTTAAAAAGCCCCGGCTCAGACGGCCGGGACTTTTTGTGCTATCAGTAATGATTGTTTAACTCAATGCATCTACCAGTTTTTTAATTGCGGCAAGCGCCTCGTCAGGAAGTTTATCGTAACCGCCATTGTTCGTATTGAATCCCTCAACGGCGTCGAGACGGTTCTGCATCGCTTTTTTCAGAGCATCTTTGTATTCTGCGTTATTTAAGTCAACTTTAAACTCGGCAGTCTTGCCGGACCAGGAATCTGTGATCTCAATATCCTCAAATGGCCCCCACTGTTTGAACTCCATCTTGCCCTCTACGATATCTTCCAGAATTCCGAGTGTGTCGGCCGGCTGGCATTTTGTTCCCATGAAATCGCCGGTGTTTACGATATAGCAGGCAACATTCTTTTCTTCGATCAGTTTTTTGAAAGCATTGTAGTCATTCACCAGCGGATATGTTCTGAACGGGTTTGCGTAAGGAACGATACGAAGGGCATTCATATCTGTTCCCGCTTTTACGCGCTCTGCCGTAGATGTCTTGGTGGCCAGTGTGGCGCCCATGACAGAGGCGAGAGCGGCTCCCTTCAACTTGATCACTGGCGGAATGGTGGGATCTTTCATAATCCAGAAAATAGCGTTGACTGGGCTCTCAATCTTGTCTACCCGGTTCGGCGACCACAATTTTGACTTGATGGCACGTCCGTTGCCGTTTCGGATATCTTCGGTGACAAGCTGAATCTTGCCGTCCTCATCCATCGTTGCGGAACAGTTCTGGGCAGATAACAGGTATTTGTTATCCGGACATCCGGTAGGATAATCCGCTGTTTTATCAAAGTAAGTCGGCTCAAGAGCGATAGAAGAGCATGTGTCGCCATTGATGATGAAAGCGTCATCATGCAGCACTTTAATACCGCCGAAAGCATCGTATTTTCCATTGTGTTTTGCGTGTGTCAGAGTAGATTTGCCGGAACCGGACAGACCATATACAGAGGCGACGAATTTCTTGCCGCCATCCAGGGAATATTCTTTCTGGCCGCCGTGGCAGCTTGCATAACCGTTGCGGTTTGCGATGGCCCATGCCATGGTCAGAGTGCCTTTTTTATGCTCGCCGAAGTATTTCATGCCGAGGATTGCCGCGCAGTTCTGTTTGGTGTCGAAATAGCAGAGCGTCTGGTCATCACTCAGGCAGCTATAGTCCACATCCGGGCTCGGTGTGGGCGCCCACTGAGGATCGGAGAAGATATAGATATCCGCTTCGTTTCCGTCGCCGACCGGAAGGGAATTTTTATACATTTTTACATATTCATCCGACATATACTGGAAGTTGATCATCCAGTTGTACATCAGGTTTTCCTCTCCCTCCGGGATCAAAAGATGAGCTTTTACCATAAATTCCGGATCCAGTCCCACAAATACCTGCGCGTGGTACAGTTTTTTGAAACGGGTCTTGTAGATCGCATCCATAACAACTTTGTCCAGTTTGGCAGTCTCGACGCCCGGATAACCTTTGATGCGCCGTGCGGCGGCATAACGGCCGGTAACGGCGCCGTCATTGAAGAGTAAAACTTTTGCATCTGCGTCCAGGCCGAATTCTTCGCCCCTGTAGACCGGCATATCTGTCACGATTGTCCCGGGTGAGTTCTTAGCCAGATTGTAAGCCTCTTTTAAAGAATTAACATTCACTACATTGTTTCCGTAAAAAGCAGCCTCGATGATGGCTCTTGTGTTAGTTACGGCCTCGCCGGTTCTCGGGAAACCAACTTTTCCGGCACCGATCTCTTCTAACTTGTAATTCGCTTTTGTTGCCATTAGAAAACCCTCCTGTATATAATTATTGTTTACTGCGGTGTAAAACACCTCAGTAGAAAACAGTACTGCGGACAATGAAACCGTGGTCAGAATAAAAACGCTAGTATGGCATTGTCATGTTTTAGTATAGATTTTTTTTTGAAAAAAGTCAATTGTTTTTATGCCAGAGATTGGATACCTGTATTTTTTGATGTACATTGTTACACTTTTGTGATAAGATAAACGCATAGATAGAAACCGATCCTGTCCGGCTCACTGCGCGCGCGGGGATCGACGGCAAAAAAAATCATATGTTTCGGAGAGAAAAATGCGTTCAGAAATTTTTCATAAAAAATCGGTCAGGATTCTTCCCACGGGAGCGATTGTGTTAGGTATAACAGCAGTGTTAATGTTTTGTCTGTGTTTTTATATTCCGGAGGATATAGCAGCCAGGCTTCTTTTTTCTGCACTGGCCGTCTTACTGCACATTCTGTCGGTTTTTATTGGAAGTTACCTGTGGGGCAGCCGGAACTGGCAGCCGGAGACGCCGGAGGAAGATCCCTGGGATACAGCAAGGGATGTTATTGGGAATATTACGCATGACTTGAAGACCCCGCTGACCGCGGTTCACGGATATGCCCAGGGCATTTTAGACGGTGTGGCGTTCTCGCCTGACCGCCTGAACAAATATGCGACTATGATACGGAATAAATCGGAGGATATGGAGCACATTATCGACGATTTATCCTTTTTCGCACAGATTTATCAAAATAACCTTCAATATTCCATGGAGGAAATATCTGCAAATGATTATTTTAGCAGCTGTATCAGCAGTCTTTCGCTGGATATGGAGATTAGACGTATCAGCCTTATTTATTATTGCTATGCAGATCCTGGGGTGAAGGTTTTTATAGATAAAGAAAAAATAAAGAGGGTGATAAACAATATAGTGGAAAATTCTTCCAAATACATTCGCACAGAGCTTGGAATTGTGACAGTGACTGTTGAGGAAAATGAGATGGATATCATCGTTCATATTGCTGACAATGGGGAAGGAATAGAGAACGAGGATCTGTTTAAAATTTTTGAACAATTTTACCGCACAGATAAATCCCGGAATTCCAGTACCGGAGGCAGTGGGCTGGGTCTCGCCATTGCAAAAAAAATCACAGAAGATCACAATGGAACAATATGGGCTGACAGCATAATTGGCAGAGGTACGGCTATTTCTTTTTCTCTGCCGAAGATCCGAGACAGAGCGGCCGCAAAATAACAACATTCAATGTATGACGGAGGGATAGAATGAAAAAAATATTGATTATCGAAGACGAGACATCAATTGCGGAACTGGAGAAAGATTACCTGGAACTGAGCAATTTTGAGGTCACGATTGAAACGGATGGTGTCAAAGGCGAAAAGATGGCTATGAGCGGGGAATACGATCTGTTGATTCTGGACCTGATGCTCCCGGGAAAAAGCAGCGGTTTTGATATCTGCAGGAGATTCCGCGAGAAATTTTTAGTCCCGGTGATCATCGTTTCTGCGAAAAAGGAAGACAGTGACAAGATTCACGGGCTCGGCCTGGGAGCAGATGATTATCTGACGAAACCGTTCAGTCCGAGTGAACTGGTTGCCCGGGTAAAAGCGCATCTGAACCGTTATGAATCCCTGACGGAGAAGATCGGGAGCAGTGAAGATGATATTATAGAGGCAGGCGATCTGAGGATTGACCGGATCGCGCGCCAGGTGTTTGCGAAAGGGCAGGAGATCAAGTTTACAGCAAAGGAATTTGATGTGCTGTACTTTTTTGCAAGACATCCGAATCATGTTTATTCAAAAGAAGAATTATTTCAAAAGATATGGGGATACACCTCTCTGGGTGAGATTAATACGGTGACAGTACACATCAAAAAAATCCGGGAAAAATTTGAAAAAGCTTCCTGCAATCCCAGATATATCGAGACGATCTGGGGCGTGGGATACCGTTTTAAAAAACCGGATTAAATTGTGGTGGGAATGGAATAATTCACAAAAAAAAGTGGATACTAGGATGGCGGACTGCAGGGCGGTTCGCCATTTTCTACGTGGGGAGGAATTCGCGGTGAACTCAAGATATTTTACGCTCGGGCTGACTGTTCTGGCAATTTTTGTTGTTTTTCGTTTTTTTCTTCCCCTTGTCCTTCCATTTGTCCTTGCATATTTTTTTGCAAAAATGATTTCCCCGGTCATACGGTTTTTAACGGAAAAATGGAGATGGAACCGGCGCGTGAGCGCAATTTCCGTCGTGGTTGTTGTTGTGGCCGGCCTGGCTGCCTTTGCCATATATATCGGGAGCATGGCGATCGGACAGCTGATCCATCTGTTACAGCGGTTTCCGGTCTATGAGCAGATGGCGGGCAGAACCCTGGAAAATTTCTGCTGCCAGTGCGACCGGCTTCTGGAATTTGGCAACGGCACAAGCTACCGTTTCGTCCAGGCCCAGACCGCAAAACTCTATACGAATATAGGAAATGACCTGCTGCCGAAACTTTATTCCTGTGCGGCGGAAGTCATACGATGGGCAGCAAAAGCCGGGAGCGGTGTCTTTATTTTTTTTCTGTCAGCGATGCTGATTCTTCTGGATGACACATTTCCGAGTGTACACAAAAAAATCCGCCCCTTTATGTCCCGACTGAAAAAGGCCGGATTTGCCTATATCAAAGCGCAGAGTATTATTATTTTTCTCATTGCCGTGGCAATCAGTATCGGACTTTTTGTGATCGGCAATGACTATGCTATCCTACTGGGTGTAGGAATTGCCGTATTTGACGCATTTCCCATACTGGGAAGCGGCATCATACTGATCCCCTGGGCGCTTATCGAGGTTTTTGGCGGGAATTTTTTTGAGGCGGCAGTCCTTGTCACTCTCTTTGCTGTGGCGACTTTCCTGAGGGAAGTGATGGAGCCGAAATTGTTCGGGAAAGAACTCGGCATGAAACCGCTGTATGTCTTGATTTCCATATATGTGGGAGTGAAATTGTTCGGCCTGGGCGGTATATTGCTGGGGCCGGTGGCATTGACAATTCTGAAAGCAGTGGATGACATGGTAAAAGAAGCGCTCGGGTAGATGGTTCAACCACGGATCCAGCGGCTCATGCCGGATCCGTGGTTGCCGAAAGGGCGCTGGTGAAATCCCAGTTTTTCGTAAAATGGTTCTTTGTTCATTGCGGACATCAGATTGACCATGATCGTCTCGCCCTCTTCTACCTGGCTCTCCAGCCAGGCGAGAACCCGTTCGATAATGTTTCGCCCCAGTCCCTGGGACTGATGAGAGGGGCGCACGATAACATCGCAAATAAAATAAACGTATCCGCCATCCCCTATAACCCGTGCCATGCCTACCGGGCGTCCTGCGTCCATGGCGATCACTGTAAAGAGTGAGTTGGCCAGGGCCACTTTGGCCCGGTTAGGGAGGACTTCAATAAAATCTACACTGGCGCGGAGATCGTTGTAATCTTCGATTGTTATCTCATGGGTAAATGTTATCTGATTCAAAATGTATTCCTCCGCATTGCTCCCTACAGAAAACTGCCCTCTGCAGTTGCGAAATTTTTCAGACGAACTGGTTTGTGATCTCGTCGTACTGATAATCGACAGAGGACAGTGTCTCCCGGATGGATTCTTCTTCCACGCCGCAGGCGGCACAAAATTCCTCCAGTGTCGTAAACTGGTCTCTCAATTTTGTATTTACATAGCTCAGCAAAATAATAGGATCTTGCGGTATATCCACTGTGTAGTGCACCTCCTTGCCGGCCAGTCTGCCGGTAACAGTAAAAGAATTTTACAACATTGTACATAAAAACAGGTTTTCTTGTCAACCCTTTATATAATGATCAACATAGGAAAGGTGATTTTCCAATACTCTGATCATTAGAAAAGAAGTGCGTCTGGGAGGCAGTTATGGAACAGAAAACGGAGTTTTCGAAAGATTTCGAAAAGAATAAAAAAAGGATTGACGAGCTTTTTCATATTGACAAAAGCTTTGACCTGATGTACCGGGTGGTGATGATTGGTGGTAAAAAGGCTTGTTTTTACCTTATTGATGGTTTCTGCAAAGATGAAGTTATGGAGAAGATATTAGAATTTCTCTATAAGATCACGCCAGAGGAGATGCCGGCGACAGCACATGATTTCCTCAAAGAAAAACTCCCCTATGGGGAGATCGACCTGGTGCGGACAGAAAATGACCTGATCCAGAGAATGCTCTCCGGTGTGCCGATTCTCATGATCGATGGGTACTCGGAGCTTCTGGCCACAGATTTCCGAACCTATCCGGCTCGGAGTGTGGATGAGCCAGAAAAAGACAAAGTGATGCGGGGATCCCGTGATGGTTTTGTGGAGACAGTTGTCTTTAACACGGCTCTGATCCGCCGCAGGATCCGCTCCACCGATCTGGTGATGGAGATGCATACAGTGGGAAAGAACTCCCGGACGGATGTAGTTATCGCCTATATGGGAAACCGGGTGGAAAAAGAGATGCTCGAAGATATACGGGGGCGCGTTGATGCCATTGACGTTGATGCCCTGTCCATGAACCAGCAGAGCCTGGCGGAATGTCTTTATAAGCATAAATGGTACAATCCGTTTCCTAAATTTAAATTTACTGAGAGGCCGGACACTACCGCTGCGAGTATTTTAGAAGGAAGCGTG
>CANRMO010000016.1 GCA_947631755.1 uncultured Lachnospiraceae bacterium
CGTGCCCGTCTCCAGACGGGCTTTTTCAATTCAAGAGAGCGCCGTAAGGCGGTCTTTCCTATAAAGTAAAAAAAGTGGCTGGAGAATGTGCTACAGCCATGTTTTTAGGGGGTTGTGGGGATATTATTTTTTTCATCCATGATTTTCCCAGTACCAAGACCATGCCAAACCAGACCAGTTTCCCTGCTACCTTCAAAAGCAAAAACAGCATTTTCTTATACTACCTTTTTCAAAAAATCATAGTTTTTCCATACTACCTTTTTCATAAAAACATGGATTTGCCATACTACTTTTTACCCCATTCTGTTCCCATATGATACTACTTTCTATCGCCCAAAAACCAATCCCCATTATTTTTACTCACATTGAGGCTGAAATTTCTGCGATTGAGGCTAGAGTTTTGTGTACTCGTGCCAGCATTTTATGTACTGGTGCTGAATTATTGTCCACTGAGGCAACATTTTGAACGCATTAAGAACAGAAACAAAATGATTGATATTTCTTTTTTCATATCGAGATACCCTTTCCAGATATCGAGGTCAGGAAATCAGGCATTAAAACATTCATTTTATGCCGAGATAACGCTATCCACTGAGATACGCACTGATGTCACATATATTGCATGTCAAAACAATTTTTTGATGTGCATTTTTTTGTTCCATCAAAATTTATTCCAAAAAATCGGCATGAATTGCCCTATATGAAAGGAGAAATATTATGAGAAAAAATTCAAACAAAACATCAGTTAACGTCCCAGAGGCTTTAGCAGCTCTGTACGGAAACAGCGGTTCTCAAATGAAACAGGCTGTACTCGGTGTAAAACCCAGCTATATTGGCGAGAAAGAACTCAAAAAATTATATCGCCGATACAAGGTAAAAAACTTGGAAGAATTGAAATCGATTATTCTTCCAAATTACATTACCAGAAATTGTACCAAAAATGTCAAGTTACATATCTCGGAGGAGAAGAAAAAACTTATAATACTGATCTCAGGAGAAACTGAATTTACAAAAGCATTTAATAAACTCCTGCTAATTGATTACGCCAGAAAGACTACGCCTAAAAAGGTCTCGGAAGCAATAACACAATATTATAATCGGTTTGTCATTCCTTATGCCAGTGAATATGACAAAACATCAAGAAAAGAATCTGGTACTGAGCTTTATGTTTTGGGTAACAAAACATGGTTTTTGGAGGAATACAAGAAAATCCTACTAGATCTCCCCAAGGAGGTAAACACACTTATCGAGCCTTTTATGGGAAGCGATATTATTACCCTTGACTCCTGCAGGCAAAACCGCTTTAAAAAAATCATTACGAACGATATTTGGTGGCAGAAAGTAAATTACGTTCGAGCATTATTTAATGAATTAGATAAATTAATGGTAGCATGTCTTTCTCAGACTCCTGACTTAAACACCTATACAAAAGCAAACAATTATATTCAAAATTGCGGAAATTTAAGGTCGGATAAAATATACCCTCGAATTGCTGCCAAATACTTTTTGAAAAATTATTGTGAAAATTATCGTGGGGAACTAAGAGATAATAGAATCATTGAATACAACCCTAATGCCACTGCCAATTATATGAAGCACCTTGATTCTTTTTGGGATATCCCTCCATGCTGCAAAAATGTTATAATCCACAACGAAGATGCATCAGACATCATCAGGAGATATGACCGAAAAAAACATCTTCTCTTTGTGGATCCGCCCTATCCTGATTCACATGGATATGAAGAACCTTTTACCATAAACGATTTTGAAAATATTGTTAATGACACCATTAACTTTAAAGGGTATTTTATCTTTTGTTGCAGAATAACAGAAAAGCACAGCAAAATTCATTTGCATAAAGATGCCTACGGCAAAAAAGATTTATCTATCAAAAATATCATTGACAATCTCTTTTATGGGCATAAACTTTATTATAAAGATTTGTTATATACAAAAAGCGGTGTCGCCATTGAACATGTCATTACCAACTTCCCCTTTGACGACTGTATGGTCTATGATACTGCACTGCCACATAGCGCACCTTAAATTTACAAGCAACAGCACTGGCTTTCACAGTATCAAGGGGCTATCAAACTGTCAAAATGCAAAATTAGGGCTCGAACATGCGTCGAAATGCCCCTAAAACAAAAACCCAGTCCGTTTTCTCTCCAAAATGGACTGGGTTTTTGCTATATTTCTGCATTTATACAAGCCGCCTGTTTATGGGAAAATGCCGTATTTTCGGGCTTATCTACCCCTCTTCATTTAACCTGCTTAAGCGTATCGCCTGGTCGGCGGCAATCAAACTATCAAGCATCTCCCCCAGACTGCCGTCCAGAATGGCATCCAGGCGATGAAGCGTCAGTTTGATTCGGTGGTCGGTCACCCGGCCCTGTGGGAAATTATAGGTGCGGATCTTCTCCGAACGGTCTCCCGTGCCGATCTGACTCCGCCTCTCCTCCGCCTCAGCGTCATGTGCTTTCGCCCTCTCAAGTTCGTACAGGCGGGCGCGCAGCACTTTGAGCGCCTTATCTTTATTTTTAAGCTGGGATTTCTCATCCTGGCAGGAAATCACGATCCCCGTTGGAATATGGGTAAGCCGGACTGCCGAATCTGTCGTATTGACACACTGGCCGCCGTTTCCCGATGCGCGGAACACATCAAATTTGCAGTCGTTCATATCCAGTTCCACTTCCACCTCCTCTACCTCGGGCATAATCGCCACCGTGGCAGTAGATGTGTGGATCCGCCCGCCAGACTCCGTCGCCGGGATCCGCTGGACACGGTGCACACCGCTCTCATATTTCAATTTAGAATAAGCGCCGGAACCATTTATCATAAAAACAATTTCCTTGAAACCACCGATACCATTTTCATTGGAATTCATCGTGTCTACCTTCCAGTGGTTTGCCTCTGCGTACCGGCAGTACATGCGGTACAGATCTGCCGCGAAAAGTGCTGCCTCATCGCCGCCGGCACCGGCACGTATCTCCACAATAACATTCTTATCGTCGTTGGGGTCTTTCGGCAAAAGAAGAATGCGCAGCTCCTTTTCAATTTTCTCAACACTGCCCTTGCATTCATTTAATTCTTCCCTGGCAAGCTCTCTGAGTTCTTCGTCCGTCTCCTCTTCCAACATGGCAAGGCTGTCCTCAATCCCTGCCTTTTTCTCTTTATATTCCTTATATTTTGTGACAATCGGCTCCAAATCCGCCTGTTCTTTCATCAATTTCTGATAGCGCACCGTATCATTCAGTACATCCGGTTCACTCAGCTCATTAAGAATCTCATCATAACGGAACATAGCATCTTCCAGTCTGTCAAACATGTTCTCCTCCAATCTGTCCACACACGATGCGGTCCAAACCCGCCAAATCCTTTTTTACCTCACATCTGCAAAAACCAGCTGCCCGCATAAGTTTACTGACAGCCATTCCCTGGTCGCATCCAATCTCAAAAAAAAGCATCCCCTCTTCGCGCAAAAACATGCGGCTCTCCGATATGATACTCCTGTAGAATGACAATCCGTCCTCCCCGCCGTCGAGGGCGAGCCGAGGCTCGTGTTCCCGCACTTCTGGCATGAGCCCCTCTATGACACCGCCGGGAATATACGGCGGATTTGATACAATGACATCATACTTTCCCCCAATTGTCTGAAAGAGATCACTTTTTACCATATATACATCTGCTCCATTTTTTTCGGCATTTCTTTCCGCCACTTCCAGCGCCGCACCGGAGATATCTGAGAGTGTCACAGAACTACAATTTCCCAGCACAGCAAGACTGATTCCGATACAGCCGGAACCCGTGCAGAGATCTAACACATCTTTTCCCCCACAGACTTTCAGCACCTCCTCCACCAGACATTCCGTATCCTGGCGGGGGATCAGCACCGACTCGTCCACATAAAAGGGCAGCCCCATAAATTCGGTCTCATGAGTAATGTACTCCAGCGGGATGTGCCGTCTGCGAAAATCCAGCAGCCTATTAAAATGAGATACTGCCAATTCCGGCGCCTGTTCTTCTCCCCGCAGGAAAAACTGGTTTTTATCCATGGAAAAACAATGGGCGAACAAATACCAGGCATTGAGCCCGGACTCCGCAACATCTGCCATCGACAATTTTTGTTCCCCCATGCGCAAAACATCTCGATATGTCACTTTTTCTCCTCTTCTGTTTTTTCCTCCGGCGCCTCAAAATAGCGGTTCAGAGCATTCAGAATTTCATCCTCTTCCTCATCCCCATCATCCAGATTGAGAATTTCTATGTCCCCTTCCCCTTTTTCCTCTGTCTCCGAAGAGGCCGCTGTCTCCGGCACTGCCTCATCCGCACAGGAAATAAACTCTTTCCAGTCAAACACGGCATCAACAGAGGCGATCGCAACCTCTATCATCGAATCATCCGGCTCTGCAGTCGTAAGACTCTGCAGCAACAGACCGGGCTTACTGATCACATCAATCACCTTATTGTCATGTTTTCCCACATAGCGGATATATTCATATGCAATCCCGGCGATCACAGGAATCAGCAGGATTCGCAGAACCATGCGCAGCCACATCTGTTTCACAGCAATAAACATAAACAGCAGAATACTGAGAAACATAACGATCAAAAGAAAACTTGTCCCGCACCTTTTGTGGGCCAGGCTCTGTTTTCTGACATTTTCTGTCGTCAGTTCCTGCCCATTTTCAAGACAGTTTATGACTTTGTGTTCCGCTCCATGATACATAAAAACCCTCTTGATATCTTTCATTAAAGAAATCAATTTTACATATGCCACAAAAAGGACGACACGGATCACTCCCTCAAGAAGCCCGCGCATCTGAGGGGACCGGATCGTGTGCCTGAGGGCCTCGCTGATCAAAAAAGGAGCGAGCAGAAATACACCCACTGCAATAATGACAGCAGCTACAGTGACAAGCATCATCAAAAGATCTTCTTTTTTTCCGGAACTTTTCTCTTTCTCCTTCTCTTCTCCCTCCTCATCCTCAAAAAAGGAGGCAGAATAATTCAGCGTGCCAATCCCCATCATGAGAGACTCGACAAAAGAGACAACACCCCGGATCACAGGAATACCTGCAATCTTATATTTATCCCGGACGCTATTGCACATTTCCTTTTTCACTTCAATCTTTCCATCGGGTTTCCGGACCGCAACTGCATATTGATCGCGGTTTTTCATCATAACCCCCTCTATGACAGCCTGTCCCCCGATTCCTGAATATCTCATATCTATCCTCCTTCTGCATAATACTGCACAAAAAATCCAGAATTGACAAAAAGGCAGAGCCTCGCGGCCCTGCCCCTGCTTTCAGTAAACTATTTCAAGCCATACTTGCGGTTGAACTTATCAATAGCACCACGGGCTGTTATATTCTTCTGCTGTCCGGTATAAAACGGATGGCATTTGGAACAAACCTCAACGTGAATGTCCTGCTTTGTTGAACCGGTCACAAACTCATTACCGCAGTTGCAGACTACCTTTGCCTGGTAATATTCCGGGTGTATTCCCTCTCTCATGTCTTTTTCACCTCACTGTTTATATTTTCCTTTATGTGTGAAAGGATAATGTTCTTGCTCAAAAACTGCTTGCTTATTATATCATGTCCTTCCATTAAATACAAGTGTTTTTTTCTATAAATGCATTTTTTTAACTGTTTCCAGAAACTCCGCATTATTTTTCGTCCTTCGGAACAGATTTAAAATCTGTTCCATCGACTGTTCTGACTTCATGCCTCCAAGTGCCTTGCGGATCTTGACCACAGCCTCCTGCTCGTCTTTATTTAGGAGCAGATCCTCTCTCCGGGTGCTGGATTTCTGAATGTCAATGGCCGGGAAAATTCGTTTCTCAGACAGACTGCGGTCAAGAACAAGCTCCATATTTCCGGTTCCCTTAAATTCCTCAAATACCACATCATCCATCCGGCTGCCCGTATCCACCAGCGCCGTGGCAAGAATGGTAAGGCTTCCGCCTTCCCGCATATTGCGCGCCGCGCCAAAAAATCTCTTCGGCATGTGCAGCGCTGCCGGGTCAAGACCGCCGGACAATGTCCTGCCACTCGGCGT
The DNA here is from genome assembly GCA_947631755.1 of uncultured Lachnospiraceae bacterium. Classification (GTDB taxonomy): domain Bacteria; phylum Bacillota; class Clostridia; order Lachnospirales; family Lachnospiraceae; genus Eubacterium_F. Next base: position 6,067 of record CANRMO010000016.1, read on the forward strand.
CACCGTCAGGTTATAGGCTCTCGCCAGCCGGGTGATGCTGTCCAGCAGGATGATCACATCCTCGCCTCCCTCTACGAGACGCTTCCCTCTCTCGATCACCATCTCGGACACCCGCTTGTGATTTTCCGGCAGCTCGTCAAACGTAGAGTAAATGACATCCACTTTCTCCCCCTCGATGGACTCCTTGATATCGGTCACTTCCTCCGGGCGCTCATCAATCAGCAGAATAATAAGATGCATTTTCGGATAATTTTTTGTGACCGCCCTCGCCACCTGCTTGAGAAGCGTTGTCTTCCCAGTCTTGGGCTGAGATACGATCATCCCCCTCTGCCCCTTTCCGATCGGAGAAATCAGATCCAGCATGCGCATTGAAACTCCAGATCCCGGCGTCTCCAGATGAATCCTCTGATCAGGAAATACCGGCGTCAATTCCTCAAACTTATTTCTCGTGTAGAGATATGACGGTGATTCCCCGTTTACTTCTTTCATATATAAAAGTGCGCTAAATTTTTCATTCGTCGTGCGGATACGCAGATTTCCCTCAATCATGTCACCAGTGCGCAGACCAAAACGGCGGATAAACTGCGGCGCCACATAGACATCATTTTCGCCGGGGAGAAAATTATCACAGCGGATAAAGCCATACCCCTCCGGCATAATTTCAAGAATACCATTCTTTGTAACCCCGCTGTCCAGCTCCTTAAGTTCTGTAGGATGTACATCGGCGATCTGCCGGTCTTTTACAATTGAGATCAATCCGTCTGATCCGTCATGATAGCGATATTTCTGGTTTGGGTTATAATTATAGTGATAAGACGAATTCTGAGAGACCTGGTCACTTCTCTGCTCCGAAAGATCATGATGCTGCTCTGTCTTTCTCTCCTGCGCCTTATACTCTGTCTGCCTGTAATCCTGCTGCCTGTAATCGGATGATCGGTACTCCGATGGCCGGTGTTCGGCAGTCCGATGCTCGGTTGTCCGGTGTTCTGTTATCCGGTGTTCCGTCTTTGCTTCCGGTCTCCTGTCCGTCATCGGTTTCCGTTCTCTGACAACCCGTCTGTCTTCCATCGCTGGTCTCCGCTTTGCCACAGTCTTTCTCTCTGTCGTCGCTTTTCTTGGCCCGGCTGCACTCCTCTCCCCGGATGGCTCACTCTTCCGAACGTTTTTTCTGACAGGCATCCTGTCCGCTCTCTTTTCTCTCTCTGTCGCAGCTGCGGCCTGTTCCGGTTTGTTCTTCTTCTCCTCTTCTGCCATAAATTCCGTGAGCTTTGCTGCCAGCTCCGGTTTACGGAGTGCAGTAATGCCCTTTAACCCCTTCTCTTTGGCAATCTCTCTCAACTCTGCTAATGTTTTTTCCATATATTCCATTTTTACGTCCTTTCCGCTCACTCTCGCTCACCGTTGATTTTTATATCGTTCGGAAAAATTGAAATGTGAATAAAGATATACACATGATGTGCAGACAAATTTTATTTGACAATTGTCATTATAGCTGACATCACAAAAAAAAGCAAGGAGAGATTGCACAATCTCTCCCTGCTGTCATTACATCGCTTATTGCTTTTCATGGAACAGAGGAATATCTGGCGTCCCAGCTCACAGTACAATGCCATTTTTTTTCATTAACTCCCTGGCACTCTCCAGTGAATCCACTCCGGTCATGTTTTTAATGGGCGCAAATTCCCGGTCGCGCTCTACCTCAAAAGACAGGCAGTTATCCATCATATGGATCATATCGAGCACGAGAGTCTCAAACTTGTATCCATTTGGCTCATCCGGTTTTACAAATTCACCTTCCTCATTGATATATGGAATTTTTTTCTCCACTACATGAGTGGGCATCTTCTCATCCAGGATCCGTGTCAATGTATTTACCTCAAAGAGATAATTTAGTATCACACCGTAGTTATAGAGAAGTCTGCCATCCTCATCGCGTGAGTTGATGATCTCATCTGTCATCTCATAATATTCAACAATAGATGGTCTGCCGTCCTCCAGGCAGAGAACGCCCACTCTCTCATTGGGATCTGCCTTGGCTACTACCTTGGAACCGCACACACATCCGGCCTCCAGCGTAGCACCTACAAAAACAGGATCCGCTATTTTCTGCAAAACATTGTCCACAGCAAATACATTTAGGTACTCAACTCCGAGTTCTTTGATCTTATCCAAAAGCCCCGCCCGGACAAGAGAAGAAAACCATCCCCCATTGCCGTTAGGAGAAGTGGCAATGCGCCCCTTTTCCTCCAGATAGATTTTTCCCTTATAAGAGGCAGCCGGCGCCATTTCCTGAACAAAAAAGAACACATAATCCCTGCTGTAACCAAAAAAATCATTCCTCGCAAAAAAATTCACCGTGTCATTTTTATTTTTTTCACTTGTCATGATAAACAAGGGCACCCAGACGTCCGCTTTTTTTACCACTTCCATCAGATTGTTGACAAGCTGTTCAAACAGATACAGCTCCTTTTGTTCGCCGACATTCAGCATCCCCTTTGGCTTATCCAGTCCCAGCCGTGTGCCCTGCCCTCCGGCGAGGAGCACTGCCCCCACCTTACCGGCGCGGATTGCCTCCAGGCCCATTTTCTCATAACTCTCCTTTTTCTCCTTTATTGTCTCAAGTGTCACTGCGCCCAGAGGTTCCAGTTTCCCCCGCGGAGTCTCTTTTACGCCATTTCTGATCAGATTTAACAAAGAAAGATCCAGCTCATCTATCTGCTCCAGCAGATTTCTCTTCGCGTCACCGCTCAGCTCATCATAATACTCCAATAAATGTCCCTGCCCTGCGGGGGCAAGTTTCCGTAAAGCCTCTTCGTATGTCATTTTGGCCTCCTTCCTAAACAATAAGAATCTGTTTTACTATATATTGTACCAGTTTTAGCAAAAAGTACAAGAGAAAATATTGTTTTTACAAAACAGAAATGTTATGATAAATTAATATGTGAGTACATAGGAAAGGATGAGATAAAAATGACACAGAACGAAAAGGCACTCAAACTGCACGAGGAGTGGTGTGGAAAACTTGACACAGCGCCAAAATGCCAGGTGAGATCCCGGGAAGATCTCGCTGTCGCCTACACGCCCGGTGTGGCCGAACCATGCAAAAAGATTGCCGAAAACAGGGAAGATGCCTATAAATATACGATCAAATCCAACACAGTGGCCGTTGTTTCCGACGGCAGCGCTGTTCTCGGGCTGGGAAATATCGGCGCTGAGGCCGCCCTGCCGGTCATGGAGGGGAAAGCGGTTTTATTCAAAGAATTTGGCGGCGTTAACGCATTTCCCATCTGTCTCGACACCCAGGACACAGAGGAAATCATCCGCACGGTAGTCAATATTGCCCCAGCGTTCGGCGGCATCAACCTGGAAGATATCTCTGCCCCCAGGTGTTTTGAGATTGAGACCAGACTCAAAGAGCTTTTGGACATCCCGGTTTTCCACGATGACCAGCACGGAACCGCCATTGTCGTCCTCTCCGGCATCATCAATGCCCTGAAAGTTGTAAACAAAGAAAAAGAAAACTGCAAAGTTATCATCAACGGCGCCGGTTCTGCCGGAATCGCCATCGCAAAACTGCTCTTAACCTACGGATTTGTAAATGTGACTCTCTGTGATAAGTCCGGCATCCTAAACAAACGCACAAAGGACCTGAACTGGATGCAAAAGGAGATGATGGAGATTACAAATCCGGAAGAAAAAGAGGGGTCGCTGGCAGATGCTTTTGTGGATGCAGATATTTTTATCGGCGTCTCTGCCCCGGGGATCGTCACAGAAGAAATGGTGGCGTCCATGAACCGGGATGGTATCCTCTTTGCCATGGCAAACCCCGTCCCGGAAATCATGCCGGATCTGGCAAAAAGAGCGGGTGCAAAAATAGTGGGCACAGGCCGTTCCGATTTCCCGAACCAGGTCAATAATGTAGTCGCTTTTCCCGGAATCTTCCGCGGAGCTCTGGAGGGGCGCGCCACACAGATCACGGAGGAGATGAAACTGGCAGCCGCGCTCGCCATCGCCTCCCTCGTCCCAGAAAATGAGTTAAATGAGGACAATATCATGCCGGAGGCATTTGACCCGCAAGTCTCTGATGTAGTATGCGCCGCAGTAAAATCGCACATCAACAATTAAAAAAGGGAGAAAATACCCATGGCAAACGAGACAATTACTTTTTACAAACTGATCATCCTCTATACGCTGAGTAAAGTAAAATCGCCAATTCCTTCCGGAATTATCTCAGACTATATCATCAGCCGGGGTTACACAAATTATTTTACCATTCAAAATGCATTCGGTGAATTGCTGCAGACAGATATGATCGAAGAAGACAGCACCTATCATATGACCTATTACATGATAACAGATATTGGAAAAGAATCCCTGGAATTGTTCGGCGCACCGCTTTCCTATAAGATGCGCGATGAAATTGATGAATACCTGAAGAGCAAGCGATACGATATCGCAAACGAATCCTCTTTTATAAGCGATTACCACAGGACAGAAGTTGGTTCCTACCTCGCCACTTGCACTCTGAGAGAAGGAACCCACGTTCTGTTCCACGTTGAATTGGATGTAGCGACCGAAGAAGACGCTGTCAAAGTATGCGAAAACTGGAAAGAAAGCTGTGAGGCAGTTTATCAGACAGCGATACGGCAACTACTGAAATGATCTACCCATCTACTTTATCATCACGCCGGTTCCTCACCGCCGGGCTCACCGAGATGTGGTTGTAACTCGTATGTAGCAGTCTCTGCGACAGCTTCAAGTCTTCCGTCCCGCACATATTCCTGAATCGTCTTTCTGCTGACCCCGGTAGCGATTGACAGCTCAAACGCATTCTTCGGTCCATTTTCATAGATATAGCGTTTCAACCGGCCAAATTCAGTGAGAAATTCATAGCCACAATCCTCACACACATAACTTCCGCCCCCTTTGAAGACCATAATACCGGAACAATCTGGACAGTTTCTCGGCACAGGATCTTCTATCAACTTTTCAAACTTACTGCTATCGTCCATAGTTATCATCCCCCCAGACTTTATTTTCGAATATGATCACCATATTTCTTCTCATAATTTTCCAGACACTGCTCAATAATTGCCACGGCCTCGACCGGACCGTCAAACTCTTTTACCGCTGTCTCCTTATTTTCCAGATCTTTGTAGATACTGAAAAAATGTTGTATTTCTTCAAATACATGCTTTGGCAGCTGGGCAATATCGCTGTAATAATTGTACGTCGGATCATTGTACGGAATCGCAATGATCTTTTCATCGCTTGCACCGTTATCCAGCATATACATAACACCGATGGGATAACAGCGTACAAGAGACAACGGCTCAATATCCTCCGAACAGATCACAAGGACATCCAGCGGATCCTTATCATCGCCCAGCGTCCTCGGAATAAATCCATAATTGGCCGGATAATGAGTGGATGTATAGAGGATACGATCCAGGATGATCAGCCCGGTCTCTTTGTCCAACTCATATTTTTTCTTACTTCCCTTGGATATCTCAATCGTCGCCACAAAATCAGTCGGTGTAATCCTGTCTTTACTTATGTCATGCCAGATATTCATTTCAGCCCTCCATTTCAGCCCACACCTGTAGTACCAAGCTCCAGGTATCGCAGATATGCACCATAAGACATTGTCACCTTGTTATCTCCGGTTCCAACCGCCACCATGACCTGTTCCCAGTCACTGTCTGATGCCGCTTTCCCTGTATCAAAGGATTCCTCTGCTGCCTTTGTTTTATTCACGTCTTTTCCCGCAGAACCGCCGCCACCAGAATTTTCCTCTTCCACCGACACCGTCCTGTCTGGCACAGTTACGCCCTCCTGCATATATTTTTTTATTTTCTTCACATAATTTTGTGTCTCTTTATAGGGCGGAACCCCCCCGTATTTCTTTACTGCGCCACTCCCCGCATTATAGGCCGCCGCCGCCAGGGTAAAATCGCCGTCAAACTTTTCCAGGTGTGCTTTCAGGAGTCTCGCTGACGCCATGATATTCTGTTTCGCGTCAAAAGGATCTGTCACCCCGAGTTCCCTGCACTCATCCGGCATGATCTGCATGATTCCCTTCGCTCCCGCCGAGGACACACATTTCGTATTAAAATCCGACTCAGCCTTTGCCACTGCCACAAGAAAATCATAGGAAATGTCATATTTTTCTGATGCCTTTTTAAAGAGGCTTTTTAATGTCGTCTCCCCCGACGATGCGCTCTCTTCTGCCCCATCTGCCGGTGAGGAAGAGCTGACCTTACCAACATTCCCGGAATCTGTTCCCGAACCGGCAGAAACATCTGGCGCGTCTGCCGCTTTTTTCGTCTCTTCCCTGTCAAGAATCTTCTGGAATGGCGTTATCTCCGAACGAACTTTATTTGTTTTTTTAGCTACAGACGCGGAAGAATTCCGACTCTCCGTCACGTCCCATACAACCATCATTGACATGCCTATCCTCTTTTCCCTATTGCTTTTTTGACAATGTCTCAACTCTTGTTACACTCTTATTATATCCAACCATTTTGCATAAGTCAATATCCCCCAGAAATTTCTGATCCGTCAGTAATCTCTTAAAAAAGCGTCCATTTTGTCCATGGCCTCCTCCAAGACCCGTACCTCCGGCAGATATACAATACGAAAATGATCCGGCTCCGCCCAGTTAAAACCACCTCCGTGGACGAGAAGAACCTGTTCTCTCCGCAAAAAATCCAGCACAAACTGCTCATCATCCTTTATGCCAAACCGTTTCGCATCTATTTTGGGAAATATGTAAAATGCCGCATCCGGCTTTACCGCGGATAATCCGTCCACCCGGCCTATGGCGTCACAAATACATTTTCTCTGCTCATACAGCCGCCCTCCCGGAAGAAGAAGCGGATCTGTCTCCGGGCGGTTTTCCAGGGCAGGCACTACCACGCACTGGGCGAGGACATTGGCGCACAGCCTCATGGAAGAGAGCATATTGATCCCCTCTATATATCCTTTCCCCTTTGACAGATCGCCGCTCAGGACCATCCAGCCGCTGCGAAACCCGGCGATCCGGTCCGACTTGGACAATCCGTTAAATGTAACAGAGAACAGATCCGGCGCAAGCGAGGCAATGGACACATGTTCCTTGCCGTCAAAGACAAGCCGGTCATATATTTCATCCGCAAACAAGATCAGCTCATGCTTCCTTGCCAGCTCCACAATTTTCTCAAGAACTTCCCGGGGATACAGCGCCCCTGTCGGATTGTTGGGATTGATAATGACAATCCCCTTTGTCCTTGATGTAATCTTTCTCTCCATATCCCTGATATCCGGATACCAGTTGGAGGACTCGTCACAGATGTAGTGGACCGGGTTCCCCCCTGCCAGCTTTGCGGCGGCCGTCCAGAGTGGATAATCCGGTGCCGGGATTAGTATTTCATCCCCGTTATTCAAAAGTCCCTGCATGGCGATAGAGATCATCTCGCTGACACCGTTTCCGATGTAGATATGTTCCAGCGAAACATCTGGCAGTCCTTTTGTCGCATGATATTTCCGTATCGCCTCACGCGCAGGTAAAATACCGTTTGATTCGCTGTAACCCTGGTTCACAGGATCCCCCAGCGCATCGTGCACCGCCTCTGTGATCCACGCGGGTGCTACAAAACCAAATGGCGCAGGATTTCCGATATTCAGCCGCAGCACATTTACCCCTCTGCGCTTCATCTCATTGGCCTCATCCAGAACAGGCCCTCTCACATCATAGCATACCCCGTGCAATTTTTCCGATTTGGCAAACACTCTCATGACTTTCCCTCCATACTGCGCACAAATTTCCTAAATGAAAAATCTATTCTTCTATCCTCTTGTTCTTTGAGCGAAAATGTCTCACAAATATAATGGTAATAAATACGCTCGCCACATCCACTGCCAGACGGATCACCCCGATCACAGCAGATTCCTGGGAATCCACCATTTTCATGAGCCAGTCTAACAAATACGAACTGGAATTAAACAGGATATGGAGCAGACAGCTCCCCCAGATTGTCTGCGTTTTCTCATAGACATACGCGAGAATGATACCCACCAGCGTGGCATAGATCCCCTGCACCCAATTGGCATGAAACAGGCCAAAGAGCAAAGCCGAGATAATGGCGGCCGGCCATACCGAAAAAGCGCGGCGCAGTTTTGCGTAGATCATCCCGCGAAACACCATTTCTTCTGCCACAGGCCCGATCAGACAGACGATCAGGATCATCAGTACCGGCGACATTGTATCCAACTGCAACAGATCATTTACCTCAGAGTACTGATCCATCATCCACGGAAATAACGCATTGATCACAACCAGGACCAGTTCCACAGAAAATTGCCCAAAAAGCGCAATACCGGCAATAGCCCCTACATTTCCACGGGTAAACGCCTTTTTGTAGTCCGGCCGGAATTCGTATTTATTCTCCCGGAAATAATACCACAACCCAAAGCCGGCCAGCATCATAATGTCACAGAAAGCAGTGAGAACCATAGCGCCCATCCCCTTGCTGATCGATCCAGCCATCTGTTCGTACAAATTCTGGAATGCCTCTGTCTGAATACCAATTCCGTTGCGGACCGCAGCCATATAAATGACCCCTATCAAAGAAAACATAGCCAGAACCTGCACTCCCAGTGCAGCCACCATATAGAGTGCAACCCATGCCAGTGCCTTAAATTTCTTCATTCTCTTTCCTCCATCTGCACACACTTCCCGCATCAGCGGACCATATTTTCCGGTTCTTTCAAAGTGCGCGCGCAAATCTGCTTTCGCATTTGTTTTTATCGGGTGTTGCCACCCCGCCAATTCACATTTTATCACTTTATAAAGCAATGGTCAATTTTCTATTGCGGTTTTTCCCGGTAAATGATATTCTTAAGTTATTGCTTACATTAATCTTTTAATTTGAAATCTGAGAGAAAAGAGAGGAGACTGCATATGAAACTCTGGGGAGGACGTTTTACCAAGGAGACTGATCAACTGGTACACAATTTTAATGCCTCTATTTCTTATGACCAGAAATTTTATAAACAGGATATTCTGGGCAGCATCGCCCATGTCACAATGCTGGAGAAACAGCAGATACTCACGCCGGAAGAACGTGAGCAGATCGTGGACGGGCTTCAGGGCATTCTCAGGGACATCGAGAACGGAACCCTGGAAATCACCTCAGAATATGAGGATATCCACAGTTTTGTGGAGGCAAATCTGATCGACCGCATCGGCGAACCGGGCAAAAAGCTCCATACCGGCCGCAGCAGAAATGACCAGGTGGCACTGGACATGAAACTCTATACACGGGATGAGATTGTCGCTGTCAACGACCTCTTAAAAGCTCTTCTCGTCGTGATCCACCGCATCATGTCAGAAAACACAGACACCTATATGCCCGGTTTCACCCATCTGCAAAAGGCCCAGCCTGTCACCCTGGCACATCATTTCGGCGCCTATTTTGAAATGTTCCGCCGGGACCGCAGCCGTCTCCGCGATATTTATGACCGGATGAACTACTGCCCCCTCGGGGCGGGCGCGCTTGCTGGCACCACTTACCCGCTAGACCGGGACTACACAGCGTCTCTCTTGAAATTTGACGGGCCGACACTCAACAGCATGGACTCTGTTTCGGACAGAGATTACCTGATTGAACTCCTCAGCGCTCTCTCTACAATCATGATGCACATGAGCCGATTTTGTGAGGAGATCATCCTCTGGAATTCCAACGAGTACCGCTTTGTGGAAATTGACGACTCTTATTCCACCGGCTCAAGCATTATGCCGCAGAAAAAAAATCCAGATATCGCAGAATTGGTCCGGGGCAAAACCGGCCGCGTCTACGGCGCGCTGATCTCTCTTCTGACCACCATGAAAGGAATCCCTCTGGCCTACAATAAGGACATGCAGGAGGACAAGGAACTCACTTTCGACGCCATAGATACGGTAAAGGGCTGTCTGGCTCTCTTCACCGGCATGATCGACACCATGAAGTTCAACCGCCCTGCCATGGAAAAAAGCGCAAAAAATGGTTTTACAAATGCCACAGACGCCGCCGACTACCTGGTAAACCACGGTGTACCATTCCGGGACGCCCACGGCATCATCGGCCGGCTTGTACTCCTGTGCATTGACAGGAACATTGCTCTTGACGACCTTCCTCTGGAAGAATACAAAAAAATATCCCCTGTCTTTGAAAAAGATATTTACGATGCAATTTCTATGGAGACATGTGTAGAAAAGCGAAATTGCGTCGGTGCACCGGGCGGGCAGGCAATGACACAGATCATCGCCGCCAATGCCAGGTATCTGGAAGAGTCGTAATTTTTAATTGATTCAGATAAAATTCGTGCGGATCACTGGTTCCCTTTCCGGGAACAGGATTCCCTGCGCTCTTCCTGCCTCGATGCATTTCAGAAGCCACGCCATATTGTTGCCGAGAGTCCGCATTGTCTGCAGCCCCTCCTCATCTTTTTTCACATCTTCCGGGCAGGAGCCATGCACCTGATTCCAGTACTGAGAGGAGACAACAGGCATACAGTTGATCGTATAATATTTATTCATCTGGTCAAAAGTGGCTGACGCACCTCCCCGACGACAGCTGACTACTGATGCGGCTGGTTTGCCAGCCATCACCTTTCCACCGCTGTAGAATGCCCGGTCCATAAAGGCTGTAATCGAACCAGAAGCCGCTGCATAGTGTACTGGTGATCCAAAAATATATCCATCCGCCCCCTCTGCCTTAATAACAAACTCATTGACAATATCTTTGCGAAAACATTCTCCCTCTTTTGCACAGATGCCGCAGCCGATACAGCCGGCGACCTCCCCTGAGCCAATCCAGAAAATCTCCGTCTCCACACCGTTTTTCTCCAATGCACCGGCAACTTCACACAACGCCGTATATGTACATCCATTTTTGTGCGGACTGCCATTTACCAGTAATACTTTCATAAGCCACCTCCAAATTTATTTTGTTTTTTATTATGTTTCTGGGTGCGGCGGCCGGATCGGCGCGCACGCACTCTGCACAATCTCAGTATATGAGATTATTCTCCAATAAATAATTAAAAAATGTCTCACACCCTTCCATCACATCACGAAAGGTCTCGTCAAAATTCCCCGTATACCACGGATCCGCAATGTCTCTCGGCCGCTCTGAAAATGAGAGAAATTTGTACACTTTCCCCTCTGGGTCATTTTTCAACATCCTCAACATATTTCTGATATTCCATGTGTCCATGCCGATGAAATAGTCATATTGGCCATAATCTTGCCAGCGCAGCTGCCTGGCTCGATGGGCCGACGGGTCGATGCCGAGCCCCCGGAGTATGCCCCGTGTGCCAGGGTGAACCGGATTCCCAAGCTCCTCTGTACTCGTGGCGGCAGAGTCGATGTCAAACTTGTCCCCCATTCCCTTTTTTGTTACATAGTCACGGAATAAATACTCGGCCATCGGACTGCGACAAATATTGCCGTGGCAGATGAATAATACTTTAATCATAATTTATACAACCTCTCATATCTTAGTAAATCTTCTTATATCCTTATTTTCCAGAGCATCCGGCACTCCGTTCAAAATATGGTTTCTCTTATAACTTCTTAAAACTTCTCATATTTTCCCAGTTAATTGGCCCAAAGTTTGGCACTAACTTCCAAAGTTTGGGCCACCAGATATTTTCACCATTTTCTCATGGCAGAACAGCACTGAAAAATCCTTATTTCACGTTATTTTCTTCTAAAAGCTTACAACTTTGCAACCGTTTTTTTCTGTTTTCTTATTTCGTTTACTGATCTCTTTCTGCACCCTGCTCAATTCCTGCTTTGCATCCTCTAAACCCAAATGAGTATATGTATTTAAAGTAACTCCTATATCCGAATGTCCCATTAAATATTGTAGCGTTTTTGGATTCATTCCTGACTTTGCCATATTGCTGCAATATGTATGCCTGCAAACATGAGGAGTAACCTTTGGCATCTGTACTCTGTAGATTTTGTTATATTTCTGGCAAATATGCTTGAAATAATGTTCCCAGTGCATGGCAACCATCGGATTATTATCCTTATCAAAATACAGAAATCCTGAGTAACCGTCAATGATAGGTTCAATTTTAGGTGCTACTCTGTTTTCAATAATCTTCTTAAAACATTCATACACATCATCCGTCATAGGAATAATTCTTGTTCCGGCATTTGTTTTTGTCGTTTCAATAACCTTAGTGCCGTCACGTTTTCTCTGTAACTGATGGTTAATATCAATGGTACGTTTCTTTAAGTCGATATCAGAAAGAGTCAGTCCAACAAACTCACTAATTCTCATTCCAGTCTTAAACAGAATGTAGATACCTTCATAGTACCTGCAAAAATGCCGGTCTTCCTGAACAAATTTTAGAAACTTTCTTTCATCTTCCCTGGAGATAGCCTCTCTTGTAACACTGTCATTCACAATAACAGTTGCTAATTGAAATTCAAATGGATTCTTACGGATCATATCATCATCCACTGCCATTTGAAATGCCGGACGTAATACTCCACGAATACTATGAATGGAACTGTACCCCCTTCCATCATCCTGTAGCTTAATCAGAAATAATTTAGCATCGGACAGCCTCACTCTGTCAATCTGCTTATATCCAAATTCTTCTTTCTTCAAAACATTCTGAACGAATTTGTAATTAGCTTCTGTATTGTGCTTTACCCCTGTTTTTAAAGCCAGATAACGCTCAACCAGTTCATTCACAGTGACGCCCTCATTACAGATCCCATCTGCAATATCTGCCTGAATCTCTTTCTCCTGTTCCCTTAATGGTTTCTTGAATTTTTTCCGTGGTGGTAATGCATCCGCTTTTGTCAATCTCCAGCTGGATAACTTTTTTCTTTTCCCAAATTTATCCGTGTACCGGTAGGTATAACTACCATCTTTTTCCTGACATTCTCCGGTCAAAAGGAGCCTGCCTTTATTGTCCCGTCTCTTTTCTTCACCCATAATTCTCATTCCTTTCCCAAAAAGAGCCGTGACATAGCATAATCTTAGTATGCCACGGCTCAAAAATGGTGTCAACCGTTGTTTTATATGGATTCGAGCGTATCAATAAACTTTTCAAAAAGTGTCCGTTTTATCAGTGCCCTGCTGCCATTCCATAATATAAAATCTGCATCCGGTCTCTCATTTATAATCTTTCTCAATTTATTTTCTCCAATACGGAAATAGGCACACGCCTCTTCTACGGATAACGTATATTGTTCCCATATCGGAACCTCTCTCTTTTTCTCCATAACATTCATTTCCTTTCATAATAATCATGCCTCTTCCTGATGCCTGCGGCGAACAGGTCCATAGAAATCCCATCTCCCCGCCTTCACTGTGGCCGGGCTGCGTATTACAGAAGTATCATTATCCCCCTGATATGTCTTCGCGTTATGGAAGTGCCACTTCCATATCAGTGCTCCTGGTTCTGTCTGCCAGACAGACGGATAGCCGCTCAGTGTCAGAGTAACGTATCAGTTGAGGCTGTTTAATTGTCAAGGTTCATGGCACAGGGATGCCTATACAAACAAAGACAATCTGATTCTCTGGATTTTCAACCTCTTTTAAAAAATCCTAAAAATATCTCCGATTTTCAAAAGCCTTTATCTGTGCACTATTTATCAGACAGGAAACTTTCCAATCTGCAATGCGATATGTATCATCAGATACTGTTTCAGATCCTCATCCAGTTTTCCATTCACATAACTGTATTTATCAATCAACGGCATATAAAGTTCCAGTATCTGCTCTAAATCCTCGTGGCAGCCTGTCATTGCCCCTGTCAGGACACTGTAGAATTCTTCCTTAGTCAATTTCCCCACCACCCTTCTCCAGCAAGTTTTTTAATGTGCGCAGTGCCTGAGAGCGCTGCTTATACACATTCTGTTTGGAACATCCCAACTGTCTGGCAATCTCCTCCGGTGTTTTTTCTTCCACAAAAAGCATGGCCAGTATCCTCTGTCTCTGCCCTGTCAGATTCCGGAACGCCTTTTCCAGTCTTTCCTCCCCAAAGTCAAACCCATTCTGTTCGGCCAGTCCATGAATCCATTTTTCCTCCGGATTCTCTTCTACCAGCAGTTCCTCTGGCAGCACCTCGACACAGATGGTATTCCTTTCCTTTTCCTGCTTTTTCAGGTAATTTAATTGTGCCCGGTACAAAGTCACCTCCAGCCATCCTGTAAACCTGGCCCTCAGTTCATCCCTTCCGGACTCCTCCTGATGGTTCATCCGTCATGCCTCCTTCTTGAAGACATGCCATCAGGCAGGAAACAGGCATACCATGATGGCATGCCTATGCTTTTATCAATCTGTTACCTTGTTGCAATTTCTCACACTTTAAAATCCACCTCCTCCACAGAAAATAAAAACGCAAAAAAACGACCCTGCCATACTTTCGCACAGCATAGTCGTTTGACAACACACAGCTAACCAGCCGGCAGAAAAATCATACCGGCCCATTAGCCATATAAATCCTGACAGCAGAATGCTGTCGAATTGTCTGCAAAGCAATTATCCCTACTCTACCCCCTAAATTTCTCCAGAGAGTCCAGATAATGCATAAGCCCCTCGCAGGCCATAATCCTCCGGCTTACCGGATATTTCCCAATCCGCTCGGAAACCTCCTTTAAGTACACCATTTCCGGATT
>CANRMO010000017.1 GCA_947631755.1 uncultured Lachnospiraceae bacterium
CAGATCAAGACGATTGTCCTGTCTTTCAGAGACAGCAGGCACATTGTCCGCCGGTCTCTCAGAAACTGCCGCGGCCGGTTTTTCTGCCGCCTTAGCGTTCTTCACAGCCGTCGCGCCAGCTCTGTCGGTGCCCGATGCCGGATTCCCCACGCCTGAGGCATGATTTGAGATAAACAGATCAAATGTTGTGTCTTTCGCCTTTGTCGTCTTCGATGACATCTGGCCGGATGATTTTCCCGTCATTAGGGAAATTCCCTGTGTCCTCATACATTTCCTCCTTTCTTAATAATTATTTACAAGGATTATATCGGCATTTTGCCTTTAATCCTTAATTCTTATTTTTCTTCATCTCCGTCATTTTGGTTGTGATCTGGGCCGCTGTCGTCGGAGCCATCTGCTCAAGGATCAGCGCGCTCTTTGACGTCTGCATACAGTCCAGTATACTGGCCACCCGGGTCAGGTCATTGGACATTTCCTCCAGAATAGCTGCCGCATTAGCTGGCTCCATCCTGCCATATGCGTCCGCCTGGTCTTTCATCTCCTGTGAGTACTCATAATCACGGCAGACTTCCTTATAGATTGCCTCAGCATTGTCCGGCTCAATCCCCTCATAATATGCCTTGTACTCATCTGTGTCGGGCGCCTTGTCATTATACACGACATTTTCATCAAATTCTTTTACTCTCTGCGCAAACTGTTTCTGGTTCTCCTCAAACTTCTGCAAACGGCTGATCTCCGCTTTGAGCTCATCAATCTCGCTGCTGTTGGCGCTGTCTGAACTGGTAATGGCAGCCAGCTGGCTCTCCAGTTCCTTGATGCGGGCGTTAGCCTCTCTCAGATTGTCATATTCACCCGGCTGCGCGCTTTCCTCATCCCCGCCGTCCGGCAGGATCCAGTTTACCACTGGCACATCCTTTAACACAGGGTAGAGAACCTCACTTCCGAAATTTCCGACATCCAGCTTGATCAGTACGCCAAATATTCCCAGCCAGATCAGCACAATCACAATCACGATAAGCGCCGTCACAATCTTGCTGCCTGCACTCTCCTCATTCACATCCTGCGTATTCTCATCCACTTTATCTTTCTTCTTTGCCATATCATTCACCCTTTCCTTACTTTTTCTGCAAGGCCCCGCTGCCAAAGCGGTAGCTCACCAGTTCATCAATTTCTTTCTGCTCTCTTCTGTTTTCTTCTATCATAAACTCTTCAAAAGCCTTTTCCCTGAGCTTTTCAAAAGTTTTTCTCTCCTTCATAGCCTCGTGAAGCCGCAGCCTTGCCTCCTCGAGCTCCTGCTCCCTCTGAAGGACAACCTGCTGCTGGTTTTCCACATACATTTTCAGAATTTCAATTGCGTTTTCCTGATCGCGGATCGCCATAACATCCAGCGCCTCGGACATCTCTTCCCGCAGGCGCCCCTGCGCATCCGACCGGCGCTTTTTTAAAAATTCCAGCCTCTCCACTGCCTCCTGCAATCGCAGATTTGCCTGGCTGTAATTATTCTTTTCCTGCTCTTCTATCTTTTCTTTTATATCCAGTAGATTCTGGAGTGAAAACCGAAACCGTGCCATCAGCCTGCCCCGCTTTCGTCTGCTGCGTCATCCGCAAAGATTTCCCCCATCTGAGCAACAATATCGTCAAAAAGAAACTTTTCCTGCGTGTCCTGCTGCAGAAAAGTGTTGACCGCATCAATCTTTTCTATCGCAAAATCGATATTCTTATTTGAACCCGCCTTATAGGCGCCGATATTGATCAGATCCTCCGACTCCCTGTATGTAGCCAGCACATTTTTTATCTTTCCCGCCAGGTCTTTGTGCTCTTTCTCCGCCACTGTATTCATGACACGGGAAATACTCTGCAGGACATCAATAGCCGGATAGTGATTATGCTGTGCCATGCTCCTCGACAGGACAATATGCCCGTCCAGGATACCTCTCGCCGTGTCGGCGATCGGCTCATTAAAATCATCACCGTCCACCAGAACGGCATAGAGCCCGGTGATAGAGCCCTTATCCGAATTTCCCGCCCGCTCTAACAATTTTGGCATCTCTGAGTACACACTGGGCGGGTATCCCCTGGACACCGGCGGCTCGCCAGAGGCGAGTCCGATCTCCCTCTGGGCCATACAGAACCGGGTCAGATTATCCATCATGAGAAGGACATCCTTTCCTTTATCCCGGAAATACTCCGCCACCGCAGTGGCCGTCTTGGCCGCTTTGTTGCGGATGAGGGCCGGCTTGTCGGAGGTCGCCACAACAACAACAGACCGCTTCATGCCCTCCGGGCCGAGATCTCTCTCAATAAACTCCCGGACTTCCCTGCCGCGCTCCCCGATGAGGGCAATCACATTAACATCTGCCTTTGTGTTGCGCGCAAACATTCCCATCAATGTACTCTTCCCCACACCGCTGCCCGCAAAAATTCCGATCCTCTGTCCCTTTCCGACCGTGATCAGCCCATCCACTGCCTTTACCCCAAGGGGCAGCGCGTCCGCAATGATCTCTCTTGTCAGCGGATCCGGCGCCTTCGCCTCCACAGAATAGACCGGACAGCCGTCCGGCAATTCCTCCATATCCATGGGTATCCCGACGCCATCCAGCGCAGTTCCCAACAGATCCTCGCTCACAGCTACCTGGAGTGGAGCCCCTGTATTCTGGACCCAGCTCCCCAGGCCAACACCTTCCACATCGTCGTATGGCATCAAAAGAACCCTGTCGTCGCGAAAACCTACTACTTCCGCTTTTACAGGTTCTGATTTTGTGTTTGATTTGATCAGGCAGAGATCATTCAATTTTGCATTGGGACCGATGGACTCAATCGTCAGCCCCACCACCTTGGCAACTTTGCCGAGATGGCTGACATAACTTTTATCGTTTAACGCTTCGTATTTTTCAAAGTGAATGGGATTCATGGGATCAAAACCTTTCAGGACAGCATACGCAGCGTATTTACCAGATTTTCCAGCTGCGTATGAAATCCGCAATCCACCATCTGGTGATCTGTCTCTATGATGCAATCATTCTCATTTAATCCTTTTTCTTCCTGGATATCCAGTGTCACATTTCCCCCGATTTCCTCCAGGATATCCTTTTTATGGCTCTCCACAAACATCATGTCTTTGGACGCCACACGGATGATATACTTGCTGGAGGGTTCAATCTCCTCCATGCCGCTGTGGATCAAATGCAAAAATACTTCTTTTCTTTCTGTGGCGAGGATCCCTGTGATCTTCTGCACAAGTGAACACAGGATATCCGCATATCTGGGCTCCAGTTCCTGGATCAGCTGTTGGTACTCACTCTCGTGGGCGGCCTTAAGTTCCTGCAATTCCCGCTGTTTCTCCTCGATTTCCTGCTGTGCCTGAGCCATACCCTCTTCTCTGCCCAGACGCATTCCTTCTTCTTGTGCGCTCTGGCGGACGGATTCCGCCTGGCTCTCTGCGCCAGAAATTATGGCGTCTGCCTGCTCTCTCGCCTCTTCCAGTATTTTCTCCGCCTCATGCCTCGCCTCTTCTTCTTTTTCCGCTTTTAACTCATCAAAATTGACAACCGGCATCCCCGCGGCAAATTTGGCGGCATCCGGCCGGGCCTGTTCTCCGGCCGCCTTTTTTTTCTCTTCCTCTGCGAGAACTTCATCCGCAGGGCGGACGAGGACTTTCAGCTCTTTCTGGAGCGGAGTGAATTTTTCCTCATCTTCATGACGGATCACAACCGCGTCTTTTCCTCCCATGTTGACAAAAGGATACTTAATCACATTAGACAATGATCTCGTCACCTCCACCACGAGAGATGACAATCTCAGCAGAATCCTCGAGCTTGCGGATCACATTGACAATCTTCTGCTGTGCCTCCTCAACATCCTTCAGACGCACAGGACCCATATATTCCATATCCTCTTTTATCATCTCAACAAGGCGTGAAGACATATTGTTGAATATCGCACCCTGTACTTCCTCGTTGGCATTTTTCAGCGCAACGGCCAGCTCGCTGTTCTCCACCTCGCGGAGCACTCGCTGGATCGAGCGGTCGTCCAGCATAAGGATATCCTCGAACACAAACATCTTCTTCCGGATCTCGTCCGCCAATTCTGGTTCCTCGATCTCCAGATTTTCCATAATATGTTTCTCTGTTCCACGGTCTACAGTATTCAATACCTCGACTACCGAATCCACGCCGCCGACAATCGTGTAATCCTGACTCACGAGAGAGGCAAGCTTCTGCTCCAGAACGCCCTCCACCTCTTTGATCACATCCGGAGATGTTCTGTCCATCATAGCAATTCTCTTTGCCACATCCGTCTGCTTGTCCGGCGTCAGGGCACTTATGATCCCGGCCGCCTGCTGCGGAGACAGATAGGATAAGATCAGCGCGATCGTCTGAGGGTGCTCATCCTGGATAAAGTTCAAAATCTGTGACGCCTCTGTCTTGCGGATAAATTCAAACGGACGCACCTGCAAAGACGCCGTCAGTTTGCCGAGAACCTCCTGGGCCTTCTCTGAACCCAGAGCCTTTTCCAGAAGATCTTTTGCATAGCCCACACCGCCCTCTGCGATATACTGCTGGGCAAGGCACACCTGGTAAAACTCATTCATAACCGCATCTTTTTGTGCGGGTGAAACACTTCGTGTATTGGCAATTTCCAGCGTCAGCTGCTCAATCTCATCCTCTTTCAGATGTTTAAATATGGTTGCCGCTTTCTCCGGCCCCAGTGTGATCAAAAGAGTTGCCGCTTTCTGTATCCCATCTAATTCCACATTTGAACTACTGGCCATTCAGACACCTCCCCAGTCTTCGTTGATCCAGTTGCGGAGCAGAGATGCCACGGCATCCGGATTCTCATCGACAAACTTCTCAACCATGATTCTGGCCTCTGACTTATCTCCAAATTCGATCTCTTCCAGGCCCTGCTCATCTTCTTTCGTAGTGGCCAAAAGATCCTCCACTGACAGCTCCGGCTCCAGCTCTGTCACTTCCACCGGAGAAGTTCCGCGGATAATCACAAAAACAAGCAGCCCGGCGATCAACACCGTCAGAATAATCATGAGATAATTCGTCACATTGTCGGCAAAAGAAGTCTTTTCTGCCGCCTCATAGACCGGTTTCTGTTTCAACGAAATAGAAATATTATTCTCTGCGATACCAGTGGCCGCCGCTACAAGCTGGATCAGTTCCGGCGGCACTTCCAGATCCGTCGCCGCACTGTTCTGGTTCACATAATCCTCAAAGGACAGATCTGCCAGCAGTCCCTGGTCTTTCAGGTTTTCTTCTTTCACAACATTGTACTGGGTGAGGACAATCGCAATGGAAGAGTCCTCCCTCTCGACAGCACCCACTTCGTGTTTAATATTCTGCACCGTCTCATTCGGCAGATAGTTATACTTGTTCAGAATCGTCTCACTGCTTGAGCTCCCGCTGTCCTGAAGCATCGTGTCAGTCTGATCCCCGTTGGAATCCGTCCCCGGAATCCCCCCGCTGCCGGATGCGCCGGTAGATTTATAATTGTAAGAACTGGAATAGAGACCCTGGTCCATGCCCTCATTGGCCGTATAGGTCTTGATCAGTTCTGTGACCTCATCCATATTAAACTGGATATTGGCGCTGCCGATCTGCACATCGTCATATCCCGCTTTCAGCAGCATATTTGTGACATTCTTCTCAAAAGTCTTCCGCAGTTTTTCCACATAGTCGGCACTGCTGCTGACAGCCCCACCCAGTGTATTATCCTCCAGAGCCCCATACAAAAGGGTGCCCGTCGTATCCGTAATAACAATATTGTCTGTATTAGTACTGCCCACCGCATTGGCGAGATAATATGCCATCGCCGTCGCTGTGTCGGCATCCATCTCTGTACCACTGGCAAGTTTCAGTGATGCGCTGACCGAAGTCTGCTTATCCTCCCCAAAAATCGTGCCATCGTCTACCGGACGGTTCACATAGACCGTCGCATCCTCTATCCCCTCAAAAGTCAGAAGTCCGTTGCGGATGGAAGACTGCAGTGCCAGCGTCTGTTTTGTCTGCCTCTCTGTCTGGGTATCCGACAGGCTGCTGTTAAATGCGTCATCCCACGACAATCCCTCGTCTGTTGTGATCTTCTTTTCACCCATCAGCAGAACGGCGTCCGAATACGCTGACTGCTCAACGCTGAACACGGTATTGCCGCCGTTGTCCGATTCTTTCCGGTAGCGGATCCCGGCGCTTTTCAGCTCCGAATCAAATTGCGAGGCCGTATCCCCTCTCAGCGTAACCAATTCCGCATAAACCGGGCGCGTCAAAAAGTAGCCCAGCAAAACGATTGCAAAAAGAACCGCCAGCGCCACACAGATGATCACAGTTTTTTGTTTTGTCGTATACTTATTCCAAAACTCCAGGACCTTGTCCCTGAGAGCTATCAATCGCTCCATCATAAGTTTTCTCGCTCCTCAAAATCAGAACTGCATATTCATCAAAGTCTTATATGCCTCAACTGCTGTGTTTTTAACCGCAACCGTATACTGCAAAGAAACACTTGCCTTCTGCTGTGCGATCAGCAGATCGTGCATACTGTCCGATTCACCCGCCGCATATTTGATTTTTTCCACCTCTGACTTATTGGAATAATCCTCCGTCTGTTTTATGAGGTTCAACGCAGAATTCAGCAAATTATCAAAACTCTCTGTCCCTTTCGTCTTCTTCATGTCCTCCAGGGACTGCATCGGCTCGTAGCGGCTGACTCTCTCAAGGCCGCTCACGGCAGCCAGACTCGAAATGTCCATTCAAAAAACCCTCCTTATGCCTGTCCGATATCCAGTGCTTTCATTGCCATTCCCTTTGTGGAATTGAGCACTGTAACATTTGCCTCATATGCCCTTGTCGCATCAATCATGTTTGTCATCTCTGTCACTGT
The DNA here is from genome assembly GCA_947631755.1 of uncultured Lachnospiraceae bacterium. Lineage (GTDB taxonomy): Bacteria > Bacillota > Clostridia > Lachnospirales > Lachnospiraceae > Eubacterium_F. The sequence continues at coordinate 6,883 of CANRMO010000017.1, forward strand.
ATTTACATTCGGATACATCACATAGCCATCCTCATTTGCATCCGGATGAGAGGGGTCATATACCAGATTGCCCTCGGACGGGTCATCCACGATTTGTGAAACTTTTACCCCCTTGCCGATATGTCCGTTTGCGAGGCTGAGGCTCTCACTGAACGTGGGATAACTCTTTTCCTCAAAAACTACCACTTTCCGCCTGTACACATTTCCATTGCTGTCCCGCGTCGTATTGACATTGGCGAGATTTTCAGAAATGGTGTCCATACGCGTCTGCTGCGCAGTCATACCAGTCGCGCTGACGTCCATTGCTCCAAAAATAGACATAACCTATCCTCCTTAAACAAAACTATTTTATAAACTGTTCTGCCATCGCAGCACTATGTTGTTCTCATCGCCGCTTTCAGATTTGAGAACTCATTGCTGATAGAACTCATCAACGTGTAATATCTCAGCTGGTTTTTCGCCAGCTCAACATTCTCCGTCGAGATATCTACATTGTTTCTGTCCATGCGGTAACTGAGGCCCATCTGCTCAGTATATGTTGTAGACTCCAATGTACTCAGGTCAATATTGGCAACTGTCTCATCCAGAGAATCCGTGCCGGCAACTGCATTGGACAAATATGTCTCGAACTGGACATCTTTTCTCTTGTAATTCGGCGTATCCGCATTGGCAATGTTGTTGGCGAGCACGTCGTTTCTGATCCAGCTCGCATCCGCCGCTTTGTCCAACACATTAACATAATTATAGGCATTGGATAAAACCATGATTCCACATCCTTTCTATATAATATATTATATTATGAAAACAAGTAAAAGCAAAAATAGACAAAAAAACGCAACCGACTTTATGATACCTGATGATATCCGTTCACAACTCCGTTTGCGTCTAAGAATTCCTTTTCTCGATATCAAAATTTCGGAATTCCGTATACACAATATCATTCAGCACTTCAATATGCGTACCTTTCATTCCGGACGATTTTGTTTTGACCAGGCCTGCACTTTCCAGTTTCCGGAGTGCATTCACAATCACAGTCCGGGTGATCCCCACCCGTCCGGCCAGTTTACTCGTCACCAGCATACCGTCCCTGCCATCCAGTTCATGGATCACACAGGTCACCGCTTTGCGTTCCAGGGGAGTCAGCGCCGTAAGGACAGAAGAAAAAATCTTCTTTCTGTTCTCCTCTTCATCCGATTCTCCCTGCACAGATCTCATAATCTCAAGGCCGACGACTGTGGTACTGTACTCACTGAGAATAATATCATCAATGCCAAAAGGCTCCTCTTTCCGGTATAAAAACAGTGTTCCCAGACGTTCCCCATAGAGATATATCGGGGTGATCAACGCCTCAATACCAGCAATTTCTTCTCTTGCAAATCCAAGTATTTCCAAATTAACATTTTCCTTTGTTGACAAAACATTCAGAAAGCGCTCATTCAATTTTGTTTCGATATAGCCGCCGCGTTTCCCCTGTAATCCCCGGATCACGCATATGCTGTCCGAAACATACGCCCCCAGCAGTTTCCCTTTGCTGCTGACAACAAAGGCACTGGCCGCCATCATCTGTCCAAGCTCTGTACAGATATCATCAAAGGCAACTTTTGAGGAATACTGGCCACTGAGGAGTTTATTTATCCTGCGGGTCCTGTCCAAAAGTTCAATGCTCATCGCGCCCTCCTTGTCCCTCATAGAGCTATTCTACCATAAAGTAAGGAAAATGACAAGCGTCAACTCTATTCCTTTTGCGGATTTTGCACAAGATAGCCGCAGGTGGTGTCTTCGCACATGAGATTTTTCCCTTTTTCCAGAAGCATACTTCCGCAGCGCGGACACTTCTCAGAAGACGGTTTCTGCCACGTCATAACGTCACATTCGGGATTGTTCTCACACCCGTAATAACGACGGCCTTTCTGCGTTTTTTTAATCACAATCTCACCGCCGCATTTCGGGCACTTTACGCCGATTTTCTCATAATATGGTTTTGTGTTGCGGCAGTCAGGGAATCCGGGGCACGCCAGAAATTTCCCGTGAGGGCCATATTTTATCACCATATTGCGCCCACAGTGCTCACAGATAACATCTGTCACTTCATCTTCAATTTCAATTTTTTCCAGTGCCTCTTCTGCCTGGCTCACAGACTCCTCCAGATCTGGGTAAAAATTCCGTATGATCGTTTTCCACTCTACCGTTCCCTCTTCCACACCGTCGAGAAGGGCTTCCATCGTAGCAGTAAAATGCACATCGACAATGCTCGGAAAAGCACTCACCATGATCTGATTTACAATATCTCCCAGTTCAGACAGATACAGGTTTTTTTTCTCTTTTGCCACATATCTTCTTGAGATCAGAGTGGATATCGTCGGGGCATACGTGCTGGGACGGCCGATCCCCAGTTCCTCCAGTTCTTTCACAAGAGAGGCCTCTGTATAGTGGGCCGGCGGCTGGGTAAAATGCTGTTCTTCTTTCAGTTCAGCCAGCGTCAGCACGGAGTCCTCTGTCACCTTTGACAGAACCGCGTTCGCCTCCTCTTTATCCTCATCCGTCTTGTAGACAGACATAAATCCAGGGAAAATCAGTTTTGATCCCGCACTCGTAAAACGGTGGTTATTCCCCTCTATTTTTACAGAGATTGTCTCATATTTTGCGGAGTGCATCCGGCTCGCCACAAATCGTTTCCAGATCAGCTGGTATAAGCGGAACTGATCTCTTGTCAATGACTCTTTTACCCGCGCCGGCGTCAGCTCGACATACGTGGGGCGGATCGCTTCGTGGGCATCCTGTATCTTTCTGCTGCTCTTGGCAGCCCCCGCCTTTTCAATAATATTTTCTTCTCCATAATTTTCTGCTATAAATTCTTTACAGGCGGCATCAGCCTCGTCTGAAATTCTGTTTGAATCTGTTCTCAGATATGTGATCAGGCCGATGGTCCCATGTCCCTTTACAGGGACACCCTCATAGAGCTGCTGCGCGACCTGCATCGTCTTTCTTGTAGCGAAATTCAGATATTTTGAACACTCCTGCTGCAGCGTCGAAGTTGTGAATGGCAGCGGCGGTTTTTTCGTCCTCTGGCTCTTCCGGATATCGGCGACATGATACTGGGCGCCCTCCAGTTCAGCCATAATCTCGTCCACTTCCTGTCTTGAAGTGATCTCTCTCTTGTGCGGATCCCCATAATACTTTGCCACAAGCGGCTTCTTCACGCGGTCCAGCGTAAAACTCACCTCTATGCTCCAGTACTCTTTGGGGATAAAGGCGTCGATCTCCGCCTCCCTGTCCGCAATGATCCGCAGTGCCACAGACTGCACTCTTCCCGCACTCAATCCCCTCTTCACTTTCTGCCACAAAAGCGGACTGATGGAATAACCGACCATCCGGTCCAGCACGCGCCTGGCCTGCTGCGCGTCCACAAGGTTCATGTCGATTTTTCTTGACTGCTTTAACGACTGCCTCACTGCATTTTTTGTGATCTCGTTAAAGGTAATCCTGCTCGTCTTTTCCGGATCAAGTTTCAGCGCGTGGCAGAGATGCCACGATATCGCCTCCCCCTCACGGTCCGGGTCAGTCGCCAGATAAATTTTATCCGCTTTCTTTACTTCTTTGCGCAGATTTGCCAGAAGTTCCCCTTTCCCCCTGATCGTAATATACTTCGGTTCAAAATCGTGCTCAAAGTCAATCCCCATCTGACTCTTCGGCATATCCCGGACGTGGCCGTTTGACGCCACTACCTCATAATTTTTGCCCAGAAACTTCTTTATTGTCTTAGATTTTGCAGGCGATTCCACAATAATAAGATTTTTAGCCATACTGGTTCCCCATTCCGAAAGCGCAGACCGCTCTCTTAATTTCAGATTATAACTTAAATACTATACACCTTTTATTTTCTTTTTTCAAGATGTTTTCCCAGATGTTTTTCTCAGATATTTTTTTAATTTAATTTTATTTCAAGGTATTTTTACAAAATATCCCCGATATATTTCGCGTATCTTTTTCTTTTTCTGCAGCGACATAAGGCCGCGGAGCACGGAAACCGGAGACGCATCCATCTCTCTCTGGAGCTGTTGTATGGAGATGGGGTTCTCACTGATTTTTTCCAGTAATTGATTCTGTATGCCGGGTATATTTTCCCACTCATTCGCACCCGGTATTCCATAATACTCCAATATGTCCCCCGGCGCGAGGACAGGAACTGCCCCCTGCCGGATCAGGCGGTTGCACCCCACACTCAGCTCATCGCCGATGCGCCCGGGAATGACAAACACATCTTTTCCCTGTTCCAGTGCCGCATCTGCTGTGATGAGCGAACCGCTCCTCTCCTTTGCCTCCACTACGAGAATGCCATCCGACAGTCCGCTGATCAGCCGGTTGCGCAGAGGAAAGAAACAGGGTTTTGCCTTTACCCCTGGCGGATATTCCGACAAAATGCCGCCCCTTTTTGCGATGCTCTCATACAATCTCTGATGTTCTGCCGGATAACACACATCCACCCCGCACCCGAGGACGGCCACCGTACTGCCCCCGCTCTCCAATGCCCCCTGGTGGGCCCAGCCGTCAACCCCTCTCGCCATTCCGCTGATGACATTCACGCCGGCCTCTGCCAGCCGGTAGCCGAACATTCTCGCCATATCTCTTCCATAATAAGAGCACTCCCTGGCCCCCACCACGGCAATGGACAGCCGGGCCGGGTCCGGCAGTTGTCCTCTGATAAATATATGTATCGGATAATCAAAAAGATTCCGCAATTTTTCCGGATAAGGGCCGCAGAAATAGGACTGATACCGGATTCCGTCCTCCCTCATCTTACGCCAGCGCTCGGCGGACTGCTCCCGCTCCCCGCGGTCCAGAATCCTCTCCACACACTTCTCTGTGATGCCGCCCACCTTTCTCAACTCGTCCCCGGACGCCCCACAGACTGCCTCTACGCTCCCGAAAAATCCAGTCAGCCGCTGTAATGTCTTTCGGCCGATCCCCTGCCTTGTACTGAGAAAAAAAGCGCACTCCAGTCCATCCATGCCATCACCCCCAGTACCTGCGGTTTATACTGCGCAGACAGACCGCCTCGGTAATGTGGGATTCCCTGATCCGGTCACTCTCCTCCATATCAGCAATCGTCCTCGCCACTTTGAGGATACGGGAATATCCCCTCATGCTGATATGTTCTTCCCGGAAAAATTCTTCCAGGTACTCTCTCTCTGCCTTCCCCAGAACACAATATTTTTTCACGGCCCGCCCGGTCAGCCGGCTGTTGTGCGAAAAGGGCTCTCCTCTATAGCGCTCCCTCTGGATGGCCACTGTGTGCGCGACTCTTGCCCGGACCTGCGCCGACGTCTCCCCGCCCCCGCTTTCCGGCGATCTGCCCGTCCTCATTTCCACACATATATCCAGCCGGTCCAAGAGCGGTTCACTGATCTTTGACAGATAGCGGCGAACCTCCCCCACAGTGCAGCGGCATCTCTCCCTGTCCGGATAATATCCGCACCTGCACGGATTCATCGCCGCCACAAACATGCAGTCCGCCGGGTATTCATAAGAGTGCCCCAGCCTTGACACCGTCACTCTCCGCTCTTCCATTGGCTGCCGCAGCGCCTCCAGCGCGTCTCGCCCAAATTCAGGCAGCTCATCCAGAAAAAGGATCCCCTGGGACGCCAGCGATATCTCCCCTGGCACCGGAATCCTCCCTCCCCCAGTCAGCGTGACCGCCGTGGCCGTGTGATGGGGCGAGCGGAAAGGCCTGTTCGTCACGACTGGCGAATGTTCTGTCAGCATCCCGCATATGCTGTACATCTTTGTGGCATCAAGGCTCTCCTCCACATTCATCTCTGGCATTATTGTCGGAAGCCTCTTCGCGAGCATCGTCTTGCCGGAACCGGGAGGGCCGATCAACAGAAGGTCATGCATGCCGCTGACAGCGATCTCTGCCGCCCGCTTTGCGGCCCCGCAGCCGGATATCTCCGACAGATCCCTGTCAAAATCGCGGGATTTCTGATATTCCCGGAAAGACAGGCGGACCGGGCACAGACATCTTTCTCCTCTCAGAAAATCTAGGGCCTCACTGAGACCGGAAACACCGTATACCTCGACATGCTCCACCATGCCGCCCTCAAAGGCATTTTCCTCTGGCACGACAAAACGCCGGATACCTTGTTTCTTTCCCTCCATGATCATGGCCAGCACACCTCTCACGCCCCGGATACTGCCATCCAGGCCGAGTTCGCCGACAAATAATGTATCTGATATGAGATTGTCTGCCAGAAATCCAAAGGCATTTAACAGAGAAATCGCAATCGACAGGTCAAATGTGGTGCCCTCCTTGCGCAGATTTGCAGGAGACAGGTTCACCGTAACCCTCTTTGCCGGAAAGCGGATGCCGATATTGCCCACCGCAATCCGAACCCGCTCCCTTGCCTCTTTCACGGCAGAGGCAAGAAATCCTACCATATCAAAAACAGGCAGACCGTCCCTCACATCTGCCTCAACGCGGATGACCCTCGCCTCCATCCCGGAGACGTCCGCCGCATAAACACTGCTGAACATATACACACCCCTCTTCAGGGGGAGTTAATCTACAGTGTCAGCATAGCACATCTTGTATCTTTTCGCAAGTATTTTCCACATATTGTTGTTTCCCGGCAGCATCAATTCCCCTGCTGGTCCAAAAGCCTCTTGATCTCATCCATAAATGTGTTCACATCTTTAAACTCCCGGTACACAGAGGCAAATCTCACATATGCCACAGGGTCGAGCCTCTGCAGTTTGTCCATGAGTATCTCCCCGATCTGGCTGCTTGGCACCTCTTTCTCACCCAGATTGAACACGGCGCTCTCCACACTGTCAACGAGTTCATTGATCTGATCCACAGATATCGGTCTCTTTATACAGGAGCGGAAAACCCCGCCCTCAATCTTAGAGCGGTCATACGGTTCCCTCTCCTCATTTTTCTTGATGACGATCAGTGGTATCGTCTCCAGTTTCTCATAGGTAGTAAACCGCTTACTGCACTTGAGGCATTTGCGGCGGCGGCGGATCGAGCTGTTGTCCTCAGCCGGCCTCGAATCAATTACTTTCGTATTTTCCTCTCCACAAAACGGACATTTCATGATGGTTTCTCCTTATATATAAATGTTTTAAACAGTTCCTTTTTTTGCCCACTCAGTATAGTATAATATATTATCTGACAAAAGTAAAGCATTTATAACTCACATTTTTTCCGCACCTGTTCGAGATTCACCTCCACTAAGATCAGATCACACCCGATCTTACAGATCTGGCACAATTCAATGACATATTCCTCCTCTCTCCCCAGTATCCCAAAAAACTTGCATGGTCCCGGTATGATGAGGTGTGTGATCCGCCCCGTACACAGGTCAAACTCTACATCTTCCACAAATCCAAGGCGCTCTCCGTCACAGATATTAATGACTTCCTTCTCTTTCAGGTCACAGATCCGCACGGTGATCCCCCCTTTTTTTAACAGAAAATTTCTCAGTTCTTCTCTGATTTTATTCTATTCACCCGCGCATAATCTGTTCCCATTCCGTCAATGATATAGTTAAAGCGCCGCGGTACTTTTCACGGGACGCCGCAATATACGAAAGTCTCCCTGTCTTACATCTCTACAGGACTTTCACAATAAATTGGAGGATACTCATGGCTCAGTACAAAGTTGAAATCTGCGGTATCAATACCAGCAAACTTCCACTCCTTTCCAATGATGAAAAAGAAGAACTCTTCCAAAAAATACTACAGGGCGACAAGGACGCCAGAGAAAAATATATCAAGGGAAATCTCCGCCTGGTCCTGAGCATTATCCAGCGCTTTAATAATAGCAGCGAAAACATTGATGACCTCTTTCAGATCGGCTGCATCGGGCTCATCAAAGCCATCGATAACTTCGATGTGACACAAAAGGTAAAATTTTCCACTTATGCTGTACCCATGATCATCGGTGAGATCCGAAGGTACTTACGAGATAATAATGCGATCCGGGTCAGCCGCTCCCTGAGGGACATTGCCTACAAGGCCATCTATGCAAAAGAGAGCATTATGAAAAAACAGGAGCGGGAGCCAACTTTAGAGGATATCTCCAAAGTGATCAACATCCCCGCAGAGGATATCGCATTTGCCCTGGACGCCATCCAGAGCCCGGTATCCCTGTACGAACCCGTCTACTCCGAGGGCGGGGACACCCTCTATATCATGGATCAGATCAGCGACAAAAAAAACAAAGAGACAAACTGGGTAGAGCACCTGTCACTGAAAGACGCCATGAAAAGTCTCCCGGAGCGGGAAAACAATATTATCCGGCTCCGCTATTTCGAGGGAAAGACTCAGATGGAAGTGGCTGAGGAGATCCACATCTCCCAGGCCCAGGTATCGAGATTAGAAAAAAACGCTCTAAACACGATGAAGGATCACCTGATGTAATGCCTCACTGTATCCCTGGAGGGCAGAAAACGGCGAGAAAATTTTCGCTCGGTCTGCCACCGGCATCCGCGGATAGCGGATCCCGTCGTGATTCTTTAACGGATACTCCATCCCGATCAGATCTTCATATTTTTTACTCTCCCCCCATTCGGGGTACATATCTTTTTTCTCCATATTTCCTCCCTCTCTGCCGCAGCAGAATCACAAAATATACACTTTTCTTTATGCCCTGTGGCCGCCAATCTGCCCATTGCGCTCCATCGCCGTGGCCCCCTCCTGAAGACTCGTCCCTTTCAGGATGGCATTTTTCCCATAGCGTTTCTGAATGTCCAGCACCGCCCTCTGCATTTTCCGCTCCCTCTCCACCTGTTGTGGATCCGTAAACAAGTCGTACTGTTCAAAACATCTCTCCACCACATGATTGGCATTCAGAGTGATGCGGCGGATAAGAAGTCCTGGATCGACAATGCGGTTATACAACTCCATCACAGCCTCTGTGATCTTTTTTGTCGAGGAACTGGGAGAACCGAGATTCGCTGTCCCATGGGCGGATTTTGGAACGGCCCTCCCGTAGCGGTCAATGTGCGTTTCCCCCTCATAATTTTTCCGATCCACATTTTCCCTGTCATACCCCACAACCAGTGTGAGGGAATCTGTTGCCAGCCCTTTTTCCACCATATGCAGCACGAGCATTTCCGTCATCTCCCGGACAACGATAGCCGCCCGGCCGGCCTCATAGGGACATTTCAGAACCTGCCCGGAACTGAAACTGTTGGTCTTTGGTTTATAGGCTTTGATATCAGCCATCGTACACGGTTCATACCCCCAGGCATGATCGATCAGGATCTCCGCGTCAACTCCGAAAATCCGGTATAAAAGCTCTTCATTATAAGTAGACACTCTGGCCACATCCCCCAGCGTGTGCATTCCGTTTTTCTCCAGCTGTCTGGCAATCCCCGGGCCGATCCTCCAGAAATCCGTGAGGGGTTTATGGCCCCACAAATATTTCCGGTAGGACTTCTCATCCAGCTGTGCGATGCGGACACCGGCCTCATCCGGCGGGATATGTTTCGCCATAATATCCATGGCAATCTTGCAGAGATACAGATTTGTCCCAATCCCTGCGGTCGCGGTAATCCCGGTCTGCCGGTACACATCGTGGATAATCCTCTCCGCCAGCTCCCGCGGCCCCGTCCGGTAAAGTTTCAGATAATCCGTCACGTCCATAAATACTTCATCAATGCTGTAAGGATGAATGTCCTCCGGGCTGATATAATCCATGTAAATATTAAAAATGCGGGCAGAATACTCTTTGTACAAAGCCATCCGCGGGACCGCCACAACATAATCCAGCTCTTTCCCCGTATTCTTCCTCACTTCCTCTGCCTTCTGCTCTACCTCAAACAACCGGCTCCGCCCAGACAACCCGTAAGCTTTCAGGGACGGAGTAACCGCAAGGCAGATTGTCTTTTCTGTGCGTGACTCATCAGCCACCACAAGATTGGCCGAGAGGGGATCAAGTCCCCTCTCGACACACTCCACCGAGGCATAAAAAGATTTCAAGTCAATGGCAATATAATAACGCAGACCCACTGTTATCTCCCTCCCGAGATTGTTTCATACATAAGAATTGCCGCCGATATGGCTGCATTCAGGGACTCAAGCTGTCCGGCCATGGGGATTCTCACCTTAAAGTCCGCGGCCTGTGCCGCCTGCTCCGACAGCCCGTTTGCCTCATTTCCGATCAGGATGCCAAGGGATTCCCCATAGGAGACTTCCCGGTAGGGCGTACTCCCCTGCAGATGAGCCGCATACAACACTATACCGCGGCTGCAAAGCAGGTGCATCGTCCCCACAAAATCTTCTGTATAAAAAAAGGGAACACGAAACAAAGAGCCCATGGTGCTCCGGGACGCCTTGGGGTTGAACAGATCTGCCGTCCCTCTGGACATGATCACCCCCGTCATTCCCGCTCCCTCCGCCGTCCGGATCATGGTGCCCAGATTCCCCGGGTCACGTATATCTTCCAGACACAAAAACCGTCTCCTGTCACCGGACAGATAATCTTCCAGTTCATAAGAGGGCATCTCCGCCACAGCCACCGCCCCCTGGGGCGATATCGTGTCACAGATCCGGGCAAACACATTTTTTTTCACAAATTCGCAGGACAGAGACTCCCCTCCGAAACGCTTTTCCCACTCCTCTTTCTGTTCCTCATCCACATATATCTTCTTTACAAGGCCCCGGCTAAGAGCCTCGGCAATCATTTTCCACCCCTCCGCCAGAAATGCCCGCTCCTTTTTCCGGAATCGGCTGTTCTCCTGCAGACGCTGCAGATATCGGATCTGGCGGTTATTGCTGCTCTCGATCACACGCATCCTCCCTGTTGCAAATCAGTCTGTTTCACCGGACGAAAATTTGCTGAGCAGATTGTTCCGCCCAAGCATAATAATAATATCATCCTCTTTCAGCACATCGTTCGGCCCTGGGTTGATATTAAATTCTGTGCCGCGGCGGATCCCGATGACATTGATCCCATATACCGCCCGGATATCAAGCATTTTCAGTGTTTTTCCAACCCAGGCCGGCGGAATGTCAACCTCAACAATGCTGTACTCCTCAGAGAGCTCCACTGCCTCCAGATAATTCCCGTGCATAAGGTCATTCGCCAGCCTCATGCCTGTCTCCTTTTCCGGATAGATGACTTTGTCCGCCCCCACCTTTCTCAGCACTTTCCCCTCCAACTCGTTGCTGGCCTTGACAAGAAGAAAAGGAACCCCCTCTTCTTTGACGAGAATAGTAGTCATTATGTTTGCCTCCATGTTGCTGCTCATGGCAATGACAACGCCGTCGTAATTTCTGAGTCCCAGTTCTTTGATCAGTGCGACGTTTGTCGCCTCTCCGCACATTGCCTGTGTGACAAAATCTGCCACTTCCTGGAGAGCCGACTCATCCCGGTCAAGAACAAGCACTTGTGCCCCAAAACTGGCCAGCGTCAGTGCGACACTTTTCCCAAACCGTCCCAGCCCAAACACGGCAAATTGCTTTTTCTCCATTTTAATCTCCATTCCGGCCCTAACCGACCGTGATCCTCTCTACCGGGTAGCTCCGCACATTGACATATTTCTTCGAGTTGAAAAACAGTGCCAGTGAAATCGGGCCGACCCGCCCTGCATACATCGTAACTATTATAACGAGTTTCCCCAAAACATTCAAGTTCCCCGTCAATCCCCTCGTCAATCCCACCGTTCCGATCGCTGATATGCTCTCGTAAACCAGATCCAGAAATTCTCCCTCCTGGACCATTGTGAGAAGGATAATGGATACCGCAGCGGCCGTCATGCTGAGGGCAACGACTGACAATGCTTTTTTCACCGTGGCGGTTGTTATTTTCCGCCCAAATGCTTCTGTGTCTTTGCGCCCCCTCACAATGGAGTAAACAGCCAGCACAAGAATGCCAAGAGTGGTCGTCTTCACCCCGCCAGCTGTGCCAGAGGGAGAACCGCCGACAAACATCAGCAGGACACAGATAAAAGCAGTGGCATTGCGCAGATTTTCCTGGGGGACTGTGAAAAATCCGGCAGTCCGGAGAGTGACCGACTGAAAGAGCGCCGCCATGATCTTCTCCCACCAGGGCATAGCGCCCAATGTATCCGGGTTGTCAAATTCCAGCAGGAAAACTGCCACTGTGCCAAAAACGATCAAAATGGCCGTGACAGATAAAACCACTTTCGTGTGAAGAGTAAAATGATGGGCGGCATCTCTCCATCCATTATACCTCTTTTTCCGGTTTTTTAATACGTCCAGAATATTCCACCACACGGGGAATCCCAATCCCCCCAAAATGATAAGTGCCATCGTTGTCACGTTCATCAGTACATTTCCCTGATACAGAGCAAAGCTGGAGTCCCCCACCAGATCAATCCCCGCATTGCAAAAAGCAGAGACCGCGTGAAATATGCTCTTCCAGATCCCCGGCAGTACCCCGTATTCCGGTATCATCTGGATAGCATACAGGGCAGCCCCCACGCACTCCACCCGCAGCACGCCTTTCACGATCCGGATCGTCAGTTTTACAACACCCTGGGACCGGTCCAGGTTGTAGGCATCCTGGATCAGAAGCCTCTCTTTCAATGTGATCCGCCGGCCCATAAACAGAAAGACCAGTGTGGTAAATGTCACAACCCCCAGCCCCCCTATCTGGATCAGCAGCAAAATTACAGCCTGTCCGAAAAAACTCCAGTGCATCCAGGTGGGAACCGTCACAAGACCGGTCACACACACAGAAGTCGTCGATGTAAACAGCGCATCGATGAGA
>CANRMO010000018.1 GCA_947631755.1 uncultured Lachnospiraceae bacterium
GCCTCCTGCCTGCACAGGTCCAATTCCCCATGCGTCCGGGTAATAATATTTTCATATCCCTGTCTCTCTAACTCTCTCACAATGGCTGAACCCACCATACCGCGGTGGCCTGCCACATATATTTTCGCATTTTTCTCCATTATCCATCACCTCATTGCTGCCTCTCGCCTTGCCAGTTCTCTGTCATGCTTTGCCATGATTTCCACTAGTTTCTCATAACTTGTTTTCTGGGGATTCCAGCCGAGAACCGTTTTCGCTTTCGTCGGGTCGCCCCAGAGATTGTCCACATCTGTCGGCCGGAACCACTGCGGGTTGACACAGACAAGCATCTTTCCCGTCTGGGCATCAAAACCCTTTTCCTCCAGTCCGCAGCCTTCCCAGCGGATCTTTATGCCGTTAGCAGCAAATGCTTTTTCTGTAAAATCCCGGACCGTGTGCTGCTCTCCTGTAGCAATGACAAAATCTTCTGGTGTATCGTGCTGCAGGATCATCCACATGCATTCCACATAATCTTTCGCATATCCCCAGTCTCTGAGAGAGTCCATATTTCCCAGCTCCAGATGGTCCTGCAGCCCCTCCGCGATGCGCCCGGCAGCCAGAGTAATCTTGCGGGTGACAAAATTTTCTCCCCTGCGCTCTGACTCATGGTTGAAAAGAATACCATTTACAGCAAACATCCCATAAGCTTCCCGGTACTCTTTTGTAATCCAAAAACCATACTGTTTGGCAACTGCATAGGGACTGTACGGGTGGAAAGGTGTAGTCTCCCGCTGTGGAACTTCTTCCACCCGGCCATAGAGCTCTGATGTTGACGCCTGATAGATTTTTACCTTTTTTGTGAGTCCCAGAATACGGACAGCCTCCAGAATACGGAGGACACCGATAGCATCCACTTCACCCGAATATTCCGGTACATCAAAGGATACCTGGACATGGGACTGAGCCGCCAGGTTATAGATCTCGTCTGGCTGTACAGCAGAAATAATCCGTATCAGGGAAGAGGAATCCGACAGATCACCATCGTGAAGTGTGATACGGTTTTCCCTGATCAGATGGTCGATGCGGGCTGTGTTGGAAATTGATGCCCGGCGTACGATCCCATGAACCTCATATTCTTTTTCCAAGAGAAATTCTGCAAGATAAGAACCATCCTGGCCCGTAATACCGGTAATCAGTGCTTTTTTCATATTTCCTCCTTTTTGAGATCCGGCGCAGCCGGAACCTTACAAATATAAGATGTTTTTCTTGTGAGACATAATTTTACTCCCGTATCCTTTTGGATAACAGTCACAGAATTGGCTTTTCATTAGTACAATATTGGTTTTTTAGGGCACCGGGACTCATTCCCTCATAATTACGAAATATACGTCCCATATAATTCGCATCTTTCATCCCACATTCACAGGCAATCTCCTCTATTGACTTACCAGAAAAGCGGAGCATGCCCTTTGCCTTTGTGATACGGAGCTGCCGGATATAGCTATGAATTGTGATGCCATATTTCTCTTTGAACATTTTAGAGAGATAGAACTTATTGATAAAAAACATAGATGCGAGCGCATCGAGCGTTATCTTTTCTGTATAGTGTTGATCCAGCCAGTTTTTTACAGAAATCACATCTGCCTTTCGGCTTGTCTTCTCTTTGATATCTTCTGTGTCAGATTTTCCCGCCGGAATATGTATCTCTGTAACAGTTTCCTCCATCAAGACAGCCAACAGTTCGCCGAGCTTCGCATTTAATTCCATATCACGGATATAAGAATCCCCCCCGGCGATACGATGTATATCATTCATCATAGATTCAACTGCATCCGGCTTACTGATATGGAACGCAAAATCTCCTCCTCTGGCAATATATTTATCATAAACAGCCGATAAATTTACAGAATAAAAATGAACCCATTTCAAGGTCCATAAATCCTCATCGGATGACATCTGGGAGTAAGGGAATTGACAATTGATAAAAACGCCGTCACCACCTGTTATCTGTCTCTCTTTTCCTCTGTAAGTAATCGTCCCTCTGCCCTTTACAACGAAAAAAAACAAATATGAATTCAATCCCTGTCGTTCAGAAACATGAGATTTGAGAGCAGTCAGCGTGCCTGTTTCCTGCAAATGGATCAGAGAACTGCGGGCAAACATCGAAGGAGTGTAAATGATGCGGGAAGCTTTGACATATTCATTTGTGAACCATGAAGATGTTGTGCTCATATAATTGCTCACTCTCCTAATATATCTCCCCTGTTATTTTTTAATCATCTGTCCTTTTGGCAAATCTGTCTTCATTAAATAACCTGTGATTTTGTCTCATTAATTCATATCCCTCAAACATATCTAAATCTTCTTTTGTCGTTATCTTTATATTTGTCTGGTCGCTATAAGATTGATATACCGGTTCCCCAAGCGCAAACATCAGACTTGTCGTGTGTGGCTCAATCTTATCAAGAATCCCCTGTTCCTCAGCCCTTTCATAAATATTGAGAATATAGGAGAATTTAAAGCACTGAGGACAAGTGATCTGAATAAACTTATCGCGATCCACCCATGTTCTGCTCACTCCGAAATCATTACTCCCCATTAGCTGATAACAGGGCGTACATGCTGCAGACATGCCATGCTCTTCACAGACCCTGATTGCATCCGATATGATTTTATCGCTTGTAAATGGAGCAGCTCCATAATGTATCAGGACAATATCCTCATTACTGATTTTATCTTTCAGGTTATTGATACCATTTATAACCGAATCCTGGAATGTTTCGCCACCCCAGACCGTCCATCTAACCTTGTCCAGTCTGTATCTCTGTATCATTTCTTCCAGATATTCCAGCCATTCAGCATGGCACACTACTTCAATGGCAGCCACATCCGGATTATTCTGATATATTTCTATCGTGTATGCCAGCACAGGTTTTCCAAGGATTTCAACAAATTGTTTTGGTCTGTCAGATCCCACACGCGAACCAGTTCCACCAGCCAGAATTAGAGCTACATTCATTTTAATTTCCTCACTCAAATTTTTTTAATCCATCCAATTTTTCCACTCCTGTTTCATAACTTTCAAGAGCAATATCTATATATTTTTTGCACTGGCGGTATGCGGGAAGAAAAAAGAATCCATCGTCATCATTGACGGAACCTTTATATAATCCCCAACAAAACCAATAGAATCCGCACAGTGCTACAGCGGCGATATAATGCCTGTGCTCTTCCGCACTCAGATCATGCCCTGCATATGCTCTGATATGGCGTTCCACCTGAGCATGTGAGAAATTATACCGGCAGCAGATACAGGCCACATCATTTGCTTTATCATTAAGACCTGCATACTCCCAGTCAATCAGATACATATCACCCGATCTGGTAACCAGATAATTAGGTGCGTATATATCATTATGACAAAGTGCCAGCTCACGAAATCCATCCTCTTTCAGATAGATATCCAATCGTTTTGCTTTCTCTTTTATGTCTGCGAATTCGTTGCACAAATTTCCTTTCGTTGATGAGGCTATTTTCATCAACCGCAAAGCCTCCCCCAGAGTATCAAACACTTTTATTGTATCATCACAGGAAACCCCGTGGAGGATTCTGAGATATTCCATTGCTTTTTCAAGCTGATCATTATCATTATCCAGATTACAGACAATCAAATCCTGCACGTAATAAGATACTTTCCACCCAGACTGGTCCATATATATGACAGATGCGTCAATCCCCAGCTCTTTTGCCTTATATTGCGCAAAAAGCTCCGTCTGACGATCTACCAGGTTACCTGCAGTTCCTCCGGGATGGCGGTATACATATTCCACACCTTTCACAACAAATTTAAATGACACGTTTGTAAGTCCCTTTTGAATAACAGTGATATCCACAATTTCATTTGGGTCACAGTTAAGAACAGAGCAGATATTGTGTACAATTTCTGAATCAATGTTATTTAAAAAGTCTTGATCAAACTGTCGCAGATCCTCAACGGATTCAAATTCCTGTATCATCTCTGCGTCATAATATTTTGCAAAGAGTGTCAGTTCTCTCCGATGCTTTTCATAAAACTCTTCCCAGAACATACTGCTCACTCCGAAATCATTAATCTCATTTTCCATCAATTCCACAAACTTCTTTGAAAACGTCTCTGTGAAATATGCCTGTCCGACCATCGCATAAGAGTCATTTCCTCCTACTGACATCGTCGTAATAACATCCGCGTCCGAGATCTGAACACCAAATTCACGGAACTTGCCCTCTTTCCACACACAGGCGCGGTAAGCACGCTCCTCCCTCTCAACAAAGGGATTCTCAAGAAAGTAATGATCCGCGCAGCAGACATATGTATCGCTGAGATATTCTCTTGCCGCATAAAGTGAATATAAATTTCCCTTAGATGCAAATGTATTATTGATAACAAACTTCACACCATATTTTTCTTCCAGATAAAAAAACTTTTCTTTCATAAAGCCTATAACAACAACAATCTCATCAATACCGGCTTCCTTTAGCTGTTCAATTTGTCTGTCAATCAGAATCTCTCCCCTCACCCGAAATATTCCCTTTGGTTTTTCGTATGTGAATGGAGCAAACCGATTTGATTTCCCCGCTGCCAAAATAATTGCATTCATATTTAATCTCCTAGTCTTAAAATATTATTTCACTGATATTATCGTTTAAAAAACTTATAAGGAGTGTCCGGATCAAAGATGAGCAGATCGTTATGCCACTGTCCCCTCTTTTCTGCTGGAGGATATTTCATATAATCTCCATACATATGTCTGAGCATATAGTCATAACACACGGGAACTGGTATCTGGATAGTTTCGAACTCCACATACTCAATTTCATCCAGATCCGATTTATCACACCAGTACTTCCTGATAAAATCTTCACAGTGCGTCATAAGAGTAACTCGCTCTGCCCGGTCATTATATTGAGTGATCACCCGCTCATAATTTGCCACCAACTTTTTGTAATCGATCAAATGGTTCTCTATTTTTTTTACCCATTTCGCTATTTGTTTTTTATAGCCATGGTATGGCTCAAGGTCAGAATAATACAGATTCAGAAATTTCAACCAGAAATCACGTTTTCTGATCTGCTTTTTTAACAGCTTTTCATCTTCGATATAACCATCCAAAACAAAAATATCTATATATATGCCGTTATTGTATTCCTTCGAATCCTGAACCGTTATGATTCCTGTCGTTTCACTATTGCGCAGCCTTGCATATCCGCAAAAATACCGCCGGTCACTTAAAGCTGTCTGAAAAAAATAAGGGTGTTCAAATTCTTTATCCGCGACCTGCAAAAGTTTTTCAAACTCTTCCCGCAGCAGACAGACATCCATATCGTCATCCCACGGTATAAAGCCTTTGTGGCGCACAGCACCGAGCAAAGTGCCTGCATACGCGCATACTTTTATATCATATTTATTGCAGACACGGAGAAATTTATCTAACAGGTCAATTTCTGCCGCCCAGATTTTTTTTAATTTACCAGAAACAGTATATCCGCAACGCTCCTCCTCCTCAAAAAATGAGCCAGGGAATTTGTCTTTATAACCCATATCTTTTGGCCTCCCTCTGTTCACATACTGAGTATCTTAATTCTTTTTCCCATGCAATTGAATGATCATCTGTATGGGAACCACCAGAATGCCCCCAAAACAACAAAGTAAAGTTGCCAATTTTATTCCAAAAATCCCCATACTCTTTGATAAGATAACAGAGAGAGGAATATTTATAACTGCACCAATTACACTACAGATGACCTGGAGGTTTATTTCCCCGATTCCATTTGCCACATTAACATAAATCGATCCCCAGGAGGTGACAATTGTATAAAGAGCAAACAATATAATAAGAGAGGGGCTGTATATTATTGCATTTTCCTTTAACCATATTTGTATGATCGGATTCAGCAAAAAAGAAACTATAATGACACCAGCACTGAATCCGCCCCATAAACAGGTTATTTTTTTGATTTCATGAATAACCCATTTATAGTTCCCCCTGCTGTACTGAAATGTTACAGCAGACCAGAAACTGATCAGCACAATGGAAAAAAGAGTAGTTCCTGTTTCATACACCTTTGTGATAATCGAGTATTCTGTCACTGCACCGCTTCCAATAATCCGGTTTATAATCACACTGTCTGTCGAATACAGGATTAGTCCGCTAATTTGTAAAACAAAAAATTTTATTCCCACGGAGAGAATGCGGTTTCTATGCTCCTTTTTTTTCTTATATGCACCTGTAAACCCTATTTTAAACTTTTTCATCAATTGAACGATCAATATTATGTTTGAGAACACACCGGCAAATCCATTGACAAAGGCAAACAGGATAAGGCTGGCAGACACTCTAAAAACATATAAAAAACCAATGCCGGCCAGACCGAATAAAATATTTGAAAACTGTGACATGGATACCATCCAGCTCTCCTGGTATGCATATCCGATTGATTTTGATACGCCAAGCAAAAAATTAACGCACATAAAAAAATTGCAGATATACATAGGCGGCCGCAGGCTGCTATCCATAATCCCTAACACAAATAATATCTCCGATATCACAGTGAGGATCAAAAAAAGGCATACGGATAGCCGGGCAAGCATGGTCACCGCAGCTTCACTGAGCTCTCTCTGGCGCTGCAGATCACCTTTGGCATATGCAGTGGTCAATTCATTTCGAAGCCCGTTCCCGATTCCCAGATCCCCGACAGCAGCCCATGAGGCAATTGAGGATATGGTGACCCACAGCCCATACATAGATTGTCTCAGATATGTCAGGTATAGGTTTACAGCAACAAGCCCCCCTACGATTGATAAAACTTTAAAAAAATAATTGAGGATAATATTCTTTGAGTACTCATTTTTTAAAAAATTCTGCCCCTCCATTTTTTTCCCTTTCCGTTATAATGCAGTCAAAGGCATCCTTTACCGATTGAATATAATTTTTCCGACTGTATTTTGTCCCCACTGTATGTTTAACAGCGGTACTCTTTTCTTTCAGCCATGCTGCATTTTTATGTGAGTACCGGACAACAAACCTCTCAATTGTTTCAGGACGGCAGTCATCAAGTAGGATAACATCCCCCTCATCATATCCACATTCCCTGCTGACAATAGGAATCAAACCGGCAGACATGGCCGTGAGGACAGAACCCGCCGTAGCTTCAGCACAGGATGGCATGATCATATAAGCACACTCATCCACAATATTTTTAAATTCCGTGCTTTCAATATCCACAAATCCAATAGCATGTATATTGCATGTTTCAAATAATTCCTTTCGATATTCTTTGCAAAAATCTTCCTCTCGTTCAAAGCTGCTGCAAATAAACAATTCTCCCGGAAAATCTGGTTTTGCGAATAATTCTAAAAGGAGATCCAGTCCTTTGTGAACCTGGCCTCCGCTGGCAAAAAACAGGAATTTCCTGGGTGACTTTTTCCCCCAGTCAGTTTCAAAATCGAACGCATAGCCATTATTTCTGATATAATAGACCGGTGGCATTTTAAAAGATCCATAAGTTTTAAGGTTATATTCATTTCCTATAAACATGGCGGCATCAAAAGACTCAATTTCCCGGCTTATCTCTCCTCCCTGTCTGCGGGGTATTAATTCCACACCCCTCCTTACATACAATTCCTGCAATCTTTTTTTTTCCTGTGCATTCGTAAACGCAATATTCGAGCTAGTCAGGTAAGCAATCCTTATCGCTCCCGGATTGAGGTTCTGGGAATAGATATCAATATCCCGGGGAATCAGTCCAATTACCATGTCATACCTGTGTTTTAATTTTACGTGTGGGTCATTATAATCAACTACATCCACATTATACTGACAGTCTCCAATGATTTTTGCCAGTTCTTTTACCTGCCACATATTCTGGTGGACCTCAGATACTGCTCTCTGTATAAACGGAGCAGTAATATATATCAGAAGGCAATTCCTCTCATAACAGCTTTGGTTTACATTGACGCATATATTTTTCCCTAATCCGGCCCGCATCCTGTCTCCTATTTTTCTACCACTGACATACACTGGTCTCATCATTCTTTTTATATATGGATTCATATATGAACTAGTCTCCTTATTCTTTTTTTTACAAACCGGATTCCCCTGAACCACAGACGTATAAATTTAAAATAGGCGGGTACCTGATACATCACTGAAAAATCAAGTACCTCCCATCCGGGACTTGAATTATATGTGTGAGTACCAAGCAACTCGAAACCGGATATACTTAAATGTCCTGCCAACTCTTCCTTATGATATTCCCACGCCCTTCGTTCTGAATATGTCCCATTTTCCTGAATTTCGAAGAAAACCAGTCCGTTACCATATATCCCATCCCTGCATTCCTGTCCGACGCGGAACTGTCTGTCCCGGTAACGAAAACAGGCGCCCCCATTCCGGACCCCGTCATCACCTTCTGCCACCACTTCCCCTGTTCCCTCTAGTTTAAGATCAGGATCAAACCGGCATCTGTACAGCTTGTTTCTGACATAGCATGACGGAATAATCCCATCTGGCGGATCCCGGTACATCTCAGATGTCAGTATTCCTGTCGGTATTCTGACAGCATTATAGATAACAATGGAATCACAGGTGAATATATCTGTATTAAGTACAATTTCTTCCCATCTGTCCGGAAAATGGACTGACTTAAATACAACAAGTGAGTTGTCCTGCGATGTCTCTGGCAGCATATATATTTCGCCATTAAATTCAAAAACATTGGGAAAGGACATATGATAGTCCCTCTCGATCACAACACAAGGTTCTGATATTTTATCGCAATTATAAATAATGCTGTATGCAATAACTCCCTTATTCTTGTACCGGTCAAATGCTTCATAAAATAAATACGTCTTTCCTTCTCTTTCGAACAAAAATGGATCTGCCAGCCAGTACCTCTCGGATTTTGGCTTGAAAACATAAAACTGATACTCCTCTTTTTCCCAAAAGCGGTCCGAATCACGCTTTCTGAGAGCCACATAATAACTTTTCTCAAGCATATTATTCTGTCCTCCCCATGCCTGTCGCCCGTATTCTATGGCCCGCCGCCATTTTTATATATCTTTTCAGGCGATATGGAATTAAAATTGGCGTATTCCATATATTCAGCCCATTTCGCCTCTGGAGTGCAATGCTCTCCGCAAAAATTTCTTTTTCATTGACCGGATCACACGACATCCCCGAATCCGAAAACGCAGAAATCAGACAATCAATGTGAAGAAAATTTTTCCCTTGAAGGTACAATTTCAGAAAAAAGTCATAATCCGCCGAAATTCTGTATCTCAGATCAAACGGATATTTTTTTTGTACATCTGTCCTCACCAATGCAGATTGATGTACAAAAGGTTTCTTATATTTCATCTTTCTCAGATCTCCTGCAACAAGTTCTTCTGAAAAACCATCATGAACAAACAGAGTATCCCCATATATAACATCTGCGCAATCATAACATCTGTCATGGAAAACAGACTCGACAACACGGTCATCCACAAAATAATCATCGGCATTCATATACAAGATCCATTCTCCCCTCGCCTGCGCCGCTGCTTTGTTCATGGCATCATAAACACCTCTATCCCTTTCCGAAATATACTCATATGACATATGTTTCGGAAAATCCTTTACAGACTCTTCTATAATATTGATCGTTTTATCTGTCGATTTTCCATCAACAATGAGATATTCGATTTCTCTGTTCCATGTCTGCCGGATCACAGAATCCATCGTCTTTTTAATTGTATTCTCTGCATTATAGCAGACCGTCACAACTGTCAATAGCATCTTTTTCACCTGTCCCGTTCTCTTTTTCAATTTTCATATACGGTTCCAGCATGAGGAAGACCATCACAATGATAAATGCAATCCGGGGAAACTCCAGATAGTTATCATAGAACATAAACATTCCCACGATAATGAGCAGATATTTCTGAAACGAACCCGATCTTGCATATAACCGTATCATACAGATAATAACTAATATCAGCCCGGCCAAACCAAGTTCACCCATAATGGTCGCCACTTCGGAAAAGGGCATTGCGGCTGTTCCATTGCCATATCTGACACAATCCATATATAGCGGCAGAATCTTCCGCCTTGTATAATCGGACATGTCAACACTTTTTACCAACCCGATATAGGATCCTGTCATCGTCATAGCAGCCCTTGAGGAGTATCTGCCAATCCCCTCTCCAAATATCAAAAAACCGGCATCCTGGGAGGGGATCTCAATAAATGTCGATCTGTAATATTGTATTTTACTCACCCTTTTGATCAGATAATTATAATCTGTCAACTGCATAACATCTCTTTTTACCCAGCTCTCATTTGTTGAAAATAAAAATGTGATGCCCAGTATAATGATCAGAAAGAGCCCGGCCTTTAACTTAATCCCTTTACTTACAATAACCGCATATACAATTGTGGCTACCGCAAACAGGATCGTCAATGCAACTGTGCCGGAAAAAATACTGATAGCGAATGACATTACCATATAGATGAGATCTGTTTTTCTGTGTGTGACAGTATAATCCATGAGGAAGAAAACTCCGAGCATAAGCATAGAAATAAATAGCTGTACGCCATTAAACGCTCCGAAAGTTCCGGTTACCCAGTCATTATCCATAGATAATGCACCGACATTCCGAACCAATCCAATAAAAATTGCTGCTGCCTCAATAACCAGGATCTGTATAAAACTAAATCTTATATCATCTCTGTCAATCCCCTTCAGCAATTCTTTACCGCATAAAACAGAAATAAAGAAAACAATCCAATAGAGAACGGAAAAAAAGATGTTGCCGATATGATCCATACCAAGGAAAAATCTTACTGCAACATAGAGAAACAACAAGATGCTGACAGGTTCTATCCTCATTTTTCGATTGAAGCATTTAAACAACCCACAAATTGTAATTACAAATATTGAACTATAATTATCTGGAAGGATCGTAGAAAATAACATCGTGTCAAACAAAAAAACATTCAGGTTATTACTGTGCTCTCTCGAAAACATTTTAAATAAGTCGATACCCACACATAATATGTATGCTATGTGAATAGCATACGATGTATTTAGATTCTCTATATCTGTCTCGTATAATACAACCGAAATTAAAAATATAAACAGTCTGATCTGAGATTTTATCTGTATCTTCATAATTTAGTCCTCTCCTGATCCGGGAATCCCATATCCCGTTTTTCTGAGATATTGTTCTGCCACTGCTGTCCATGAAACAAGACGTCGGATATTTTCTGCTTCTTTTATGATGTAACGATAATTTTCCATATTATCTTTTACATGGTTCAGAAAACAAAAGATTTTTTCATACTCTCTTTTGTCAATATTTACAACCGTACCATTTATACCCTCCTTAATAAGATAAGCAGCGCCACACTTATTAGAACATATACAGGGACAACCTAAAACAAGTGACTCTGCCACCGCTACATTGAATGTATCATAGTGGCTCATACATAATTGAAAATCTGCGTCTGATATAAGCGTATATAACTCTCTGCTATTCTGGATAAGACCCATATATTTTACAATATCACACAATCCTTTTTCCCTTAATTTAATATTGAATTTTTCTGTTTCCTCTCTGCTGTCTGTAACACCATAGATCTCAAATTGTATTTTCATTTTTTTCTGGTTGACAAGATGATCAATTAAATCCAGTGATTCATAAATTCCCTTTTGTTTTCTTATTCCGCCCAACATAATCATTTTTATTTCATTTTGCCACACTTTTTGGTCATACAATTCAAAATCTGTTGCGTCCGTCGCATTGGGTATAACAAAAACATTTTTATTTCTTCCGAATATTTTCTCTAAAGATTGTTCAAGCATCTTTGAGACACAAATAATATTCCGGAAATGTCTGTATAAAAATTTTTCCAGAATAACATATCTCTTTTTTTTGCGTTCCGTGTAATCAGCTTCAATGGCATAGATACCGTGCACGGTTAAAAAATATTTATTTTTACTATTCAAAAGGGAACAAAAATGCACCATCAGCGGAATGAGAAATCCCTCCGTGTGGACATTTACCACGTTGTTATCCGAAAATAATACATGTTGCAAAACTCCCTTGATCAATTCAATTTTCCCACATTCTTCGCTTAACAAAAGAGAGTTCACCCGGATATTCTGTCTTTTCAGTTCTCTTTCCAGCCCCCGGATAATAGCCGCCGGGCCTCCCCTGGAAGTATGATAACATTTCCCGATCAAAATATATTTATTCATTCCAGACCACTTATTTCTTTCTGGCCAGTGCTGCAGACAGGCACTATATATAGATCCTTTTTTTTCAATTTTCTGTAAATCACGCCGTAAACATTTAAATTCTGGAGTATTATTTTTATAAAATTCCGTAGATAGACTTTTATTTTAAATCGGCATGCCTCCTTTTGCTCCAGACCATATTTTTTGGCAATTTTAATATTCTCATCAATTGTTCTGAAAGGATGTTCACATGAAGTTCCTCCATAGCAAAAGAAAGAAATAGGCTTATGTACACATTTAAATACTCCACCCTGTGTATAGATTCTGGCCATCATATCATAATCCATGCAGATTTTATAATCTTGCTTGTACCCGCCAAACCGGTCATAAGCCTCTTTTTTTACAAATGAACTCTGATGAATAAAAGGCATCTCATATTTCAGTGTTTCACTATCTCCGGCACGTTTATATATGGTTAACTTATTTCTCTTATCCTGCACGATCGTATCTCCATAAATGACATCCGGTTCTAAACCCATATATTCTTCTGCGATTATTTCTAAAGCGCTTTCGCAGTATCGATTATCTGCATTGAGCAACCCTATTATTTCACCACTCGATTTTCTGATACCTTTATTAAAAGCATCAGAAATTCCTCCATCTGTTTCCGAAAATGCCACAATTCTGTCATCGTCAAAACTTTTAATAATCTCCCATGTTCCATCTGTCGACGCCCCGTCTATGATCACATATTCAAAATTGCCATACGTCTGACTCAAAACACTTTCTATCGCATATCTTATTGTTTTTTCTGCATTGAAACAAATTGTTACCACAGAAATCTTAGGCAATATATCTGGTTTCTTCATTATACTCACTTCCCCCTGTACACAAACGCATAAATTTTTTGTAACAAATCATAATTAGTATGGCTGTCATATTTTTTATAAAATTCATCGTTTGCCAGTTCCCTGGTCTCCATACATCTGTTAATCGCAGATAACAGACTCCCGGGCGAATCCGGTCTGAACTTCCAGCCAGTCTTCCCTTCTTCCACAATACTGTCAACATTGCCAATATCAGAGCCAATAACCGGTGTCCCGACACTGTAAGCTTCGGCAATTGTCATCGGGAATCCTTCATAGCATTGTGTAGGCAATATGAGTGCCCTGGAATAACTGATCAGCCGCCTTGTCTCCTTATTTTCCACAAATCCTTTTAATTCAACTCTTTTTAACTTATTATGTTTTATAAATTCTCTGCACCAGTTTTCCATAGGGCCTGTTCCACAAATGATCAGTTTTGGCGCGCTTTCTCCCAGCAGATCCCATGCTCTGAGCAAAACATCAATACCTTTTAACTTTTCTAGTCTTCCGACAAAAATATACTGATCTGGCCTTTCCTTATACGGAATAATCCTATCCCTGGTTTTCTCCACAAAATTAGGTTTTATATATATGTTTTTTTCTCGGACCTGCTTAAATTCCAACAACTTCTTTTTATTGAATTCAGTCAGGCAGATATAATTTAACTTCCTGTAAATACCTAGTTTTCTATGCAGGCATAAATTTATTACACAGGCGAGTGTCTGTAATTTGCTTTCCCGGTAGCATCCATGATGTATGGCACAGCGGAATCCGTGGGCTATACAGTCCTCACAGATATGCCCATCCCTGTAAAATGTAGCATCCGGGCAAAGCAAACGAAAATTATGGATTGTCTGAACAACCGGCGTATTAACTGATATAGCGGCATAGTACACTGCCGGGCTTATCAGACTTAATGTGTTGTGGACATGCACAATATCAATATCCTGTTTTTTGATTATATGTCTGATATCTCTATATGTTTTTATGTTAAAGAGGGTAGCAAAAGGTAAGAGCAGCTTTTGAAAGACGGACAGGTGCTTTAACTCATTATTATTTCTGGTATACTGAAAAACTTTATGGCCATGTTCTTCAAGGAGCTGCTTTTCATTTGCAACTACAGCATCCTCCCCACCGGGAATCTGATAGTAATTATGAACTTGCAAAATTCTGTATTTTTTATCTGAATCCACCGTGTTCTCCTTTCATTTACCCCTAAGATAAGCGTTCCAGATAAATTTCATATTCGTATGCCAGTATCTGCCAAACAATCTTCCTGGTTCCTGTATCAGACGATACAACCATTCCAGATTATTTTTTTGCATCCATTCCGGCGCTCTCTCAATATTTCCCGCAAGATAATCAAAGCCTGCACCCACACCAACCATGAACCCCCTTATCTTTCCCTGATGCGCTGCCATCCACTGTTCCTGTTTCGGGGCTCCAAGACCAATCCAGACAAAATCCGGATGTGTATCATTGATCTGTTTTACAATTGCTATATCCTCTTCATATGTGCTGGGCCTAAATGGCGGACTGTACATACCGGCTATCTGCAGCCCGGGATACTGTTCCATGAGCACACGATAAAGTTTTTTTAAAGTCTCATCTGTAGAACCATAAAAATAATGCCTGTATTTCCGTTCAACAGACACATTTAATATCTCACCCATATAAGAAGGACCCGTTGTTCTGCTCATATTCTTATATCCACGTCTGCGTCCAAGCGTTGATAATGGTCCCCCATCCGGTATGGCCATGATTCCCCCATTCTGTATCGCACAATAATCTGCATTTTCAAATGAAGTAACCGTTGTGTGAACATTGGATACACACATATAATCACCAGATAATTCCGCGATATGTTCCTCTGTAAATCTCAGGAGCCACTCCATATTTATTGCTGCAATATTGACACCCATAATATTACAGGTAGGAATCTGACATTTATCTATTGTCCGTGGAAATTTTGGAATGTCCATCCAGTCCCTCTCTTTTTCCGTTAATTCACCCATTTTCCCATAGCTTCGCCATCCCAGCGCGAAAAAACCCTGGGTATGATGTTCCTCTCCTATATCCATTACCTCATAAAACGCGCTCCAGGCGACGATTTTACCTGGCAATTTCCTGTTACATTATTCTCTCTATCTCATTTGTTTTAAAAATTACATCTGTAGGGCGGTCGAATAATCTTAAACTCACCTTAAATTCATCTTTCGTTTCATCTTTACTGATCACTTCGCCTGTCATACCTTCAAATATACCGGACATGATTTTCACTGTTATTCCGGAACTGAACTTCCACTCACCAGAACTTTTTTCCGGATCCGACAGTTGTACATCACAATTCTGTACAGTCCGGTGTTTCATCTCCTGAAATTCTTCTTCTGTAACTTTGCACAACACCTCAAGTCCCACTTCCACCGGCGTCATCCGGCCAAAAAATTCAATTTCAAGCTGTGCCGTGCGGCGATGACGGTCGATTTTTTTTATCCATCCGGTCTTATCCCTCAAAGCCCCCTCTGTGATGCAGATGCGGTCTCCAATAACATATCCAGTAGATACGCGGATCACATAGGTATCATCCATCATACTCTGAAGGTATTCCTGCTCCTTCTCCGTAATAGGAGAAATACTTCCGGCACTGCAGAGCAGCTTTGTCAATTTAGGAACTTCAGACAGCGCTTTCCTCACCGGTTCAACAGAGTCCGTATCAATAAAAAAATAACCGGGAAACAGATTTTTACACACATCACGCCATTCCCCTTTATATTTCTTCCTGACTACATATCTGGGCACAAACATGGCCTGATAATATTGCTCTTCAAGCTGTTTTTCACACATTTGGAGACTGCTTGTCTCCTGCCCCGGTGCAACCTGTATTACATACCACATATGAAAACATATTTCCTCTTTTCTGCATTGTAGCACAATTAATGAATCTTATTTTATCATATTAATAATATTAATTTCATATGTCGTATCTTCTTCTCTTTTATACAACATAAGTACGCATATAAATTAATCGTTATCTATGCTATCACAAAATTCCCGTACTTGCAAGTATTTTTGGATAAATAGAAAAAATCCATTTTTCTCCAAATGCAAAAAAAATAACCGGATGGTATTCTGTTTTTAGATACCATCCGACTAGGTAATGGGGATTTCATATTCTCTTTTGCTAATGCCTTTCTTAATATATCCTGTCAATATACATTTCGGATTTCCCCCTCCACAATATTGTATTTCAAAAATTCTGGAATCGCATTATTCCAGCTTGAGTTTCTTTCATCCAATGCCGGATTGAGTTTTACTGCCAACATAATATCCCTCGGATAAATCGGTTCAGCCAGTTATACCTGCCGCGCAAAAAAGGCGCAGGATTTACATTACTGTTCCATGCGCCTTTACGCTATTATTCCTTTTTTATCATCCTTTCCGGTCTGCCACCAGCACTTTATATGCCATGATCGCGGCCACAGATTTCCCGTCGGTGATCTCTCCGTCCGCTATCATCTGCACCAGTTCATCCAGTGTATATCGCTCGATCTGCACAAATTCATTCTCATCCAGGTTCTGGTGGGAGGGTATGAGTTTTTCAGTGTAATAGATGGCGATCTTCTCACTTGTATAGGCAGCTGCCGAGTGGTAATCCACCAGATGGCAGATTTCGTCTGAGCGGTATCCGATTTCCTCTTCCAGCTCTCTGGCAGCACAGATTTTAAAATCCTCGTCTGCGCTATCCCGTCCGCCGGCCGGAATTTCCAGCAAAAGATCATCGATGGCCCCCCGGTACTGGCGGACCATAATAATCTTTCCCTCCTCATCCACCGGGAGGATTGCCGCCGCGCCCTTGTGTTCAATGATATCCCACTGAACTTCATTTCCGTTTGGTATTTTCATATCATAGGAATAAAAATCTACAATGTGCCCGTGATGTTCTAAATTTTTCCCCATAATTTTAAATTTTTCCATGATGACCTCCTCTAAATCCCCTCAATGAAACTCAGAAATTCAAAATATCAGCTTTCTGGCAGAACGGACCTGGTTATGACAGCTCTTTCAAAAAGGCGTCCAGCCGGTCCATACCCTTCTCCAGTTGTTTCTTGGATATCGCATAGGAGAGACGAATGTGGCTTGAAAAGCCAAAATCCGTACAGGGGACTACCGCTATACTGTAATCTTCCAGAAGGATGGAAGCCAGATTGGACACATCTCCGATCTTCTCGCCCTTATATTCCATATCAAATGTCTCACTGACATCCAGAAATGTGTAAAACGCACCTTTTGGCTCAGTACATTTTATATGGGGAAGCTCTTTTATCCGGCCGTAAATGTAATCTCTTCTTGAGGCAAACCGCTCTACCATTTCCTCTACCTTATCCTGGGGCCCGGTGAGTGCCTCGAGAGCCGCTTTCTGGGCAATAGAATTCGGATTGGATGTCTGATGGCTCTGAACACTGCTCATCAGCTTAGTGATCTCTCTGCTGGCTCCCGTATAGCCTATCCGCCATCCGGTCATGGCATAGCTTTTGGATATACCACTGCATGTAATCGTATGCTCATAAATCTCCCTGCCGAGAGAGCCGATGCTGACATGTTCATCTTCTCCATAAATCAGGTGCTCATACATCTCATCAGAGACAACGTAAATATCTTTCTCCACAATTACCTCAGCCAAGGCTTCCAGCTCTTCCCTTGTGTAAATTTCACCAGTCGGATTATTCGGTGTGTTGAGGATAAATGCCTTTGTTTTCTCTGTGCAGGCAGCCGCCAGTTTCTCCGGTGTGATCTTATACTCCTCCTCTGGCGTCGTGTACACAGTCACCGGAACCCCTCCTGCGAGTTTGACAATCTCCGGATAGCTCAGCCAGAATGGAGCCGGAATGACCACCTCATCCCCCTCATTGATAATAGCAGTGAAAATATTCGTCAGGCAGTGTTTGCCGCCGTTGCTGATCACAATCTGGTCTGTCCCGTATTCCAGATTATTAAATTCTTTGAACTTATCAGAAACTGCCTGTTTCAGTTCGTCCAGGCCGGATGCCGGTGTATATTTTGTAAAGCCGTCACGGATCGCTGCGATGGCTGCGTCATTGATATTGTCGGGAGTATTAAAGTCGGGTTCTCCCGCCCCGAAACCGATCACATCCACGCCCTGCGCCCTCAAAGCCTTTGCTTTGGCTGTAATCGCCAGAGTGGAAGACGGTCTCACTTCACTTGCCTTTTTCGATAATGTTAATGCCATAACCAATTCCTCCTATACTTTAGTGAAAGCGCCAATCCAGGGAAAACTCCTAAACTGACGCCTTTGTCTATGCTATTTTATACCAAAACGACAAAAAATGCAACTTTTAATTTGAATTTTAAGCCGTTTTATCCGCTATTCAGTTCTTAAAACTGTGGATCGGAGCCGGGATCCGCCCCGGCCTTGTTACAAAGTCATCACAGGAAAAGCGGTTCACCGGCATGACGGGCGCAGTCCCGAGCAGACCGCCGAATTCAGCACTGTCCCCTACATTCTTTCCCGCCACAGGTATAAGCCTCACTGCTGTTGTCTTCTGGTTCACCATACCGATAGCCATTTCATCTGCAAGGATTCCGGCGATCGTTGTCTCTTTTGTGTCACCGGGGACCGCGATCATATCTAATCCCACTGAGCAGACACAGGTCAAAGCCTCCAGTTTCTCCAGCGTCAGGGCGCCTTCCTCCACTGCATGGATCATCCCCTGGTCTTCACTGACAGGGATAAAGGCGCCGCTCAGCCCGCCCACATAGGAAGAGGCCATCACACCACCTTTCTTCACCTGATCATTCAGCATAGCCAGTGCGGCTGTCGTACCAGGTGCGCCGGCCCTCTCAAGGCCGAGGGACTCAAAAATCTCTGCGATGCTGTCGCCGACTGCCGGCGTCGGCGCCAGTGACAGATCTATGATGCCAAAGGGCACGCCGAGCCGTCTGGCAGCCTCATTTGCTACCAGCTGCCCCACCCTTGTGATCTTGAATGCCGTCTTCTTTATCGTCTCGCAAACCGTCTCAAAATCTTTTCCTTTCACCTGATCCAGTGCTGTCTTTACGACGCCGGGCCCGCTGACGCCCACATTTATCACGGCGTCCCCCTCAGTCACACC
>CANRMO010000019.1 GCA_947631755.1 uncultured Lachnospiraceae bacterium
CGTACAGGGACGCCAGAATGTCTTCCCGCCTGTGGTTTATTGTGTACTCACAGATCTCCACGGCAGCCGCGTACTCACGGGCATTTGCCCGGAGAGAGCGGATCGCGAGATTCGAGTGGATATATTTGGCGTTGATACCCACCAGCAAAACCTTTGGGGTTCGAAACATGCAACTCGTTCCTTTCTCACAAAAAAAGAATATGTATTCTGGGCTCTGTCCTGGGATTGACGAAGAGGATAATGACGAGAAGAATAATGAGAGCGGGTGATGGGAATCGAACCCACGTATCTAGCTTGGAAGGCTAGTGTTCTACCATTGAACTACACCCGCGTAAAATACTATATGATTTTTCTTCAACGCTGACTATTATAGCAATGTATCCGTAAACTGTCAAGTTTTTTCCGTCTTTCTTTCCCGCCCCGGCTCTCCCGGCATTGCTTTTCACGGAACGGGAAGAACCCAGACATCGGCGCGCACTGCCACCCACAGGCGGCAGCCGGGTCACAGCCGCAGATTTTTCCACACCATGGCACAGTTCGCCCCCAGATGTACACGCACTATCCCATTTTCCACACATCGGCGCTCTGCCATCATGGTAAACCCATTCTCATCTGTTTTCATCATCTGTACCATTTCCTGTCCGTCCACCATACCGAGACGCCAGACAGGTACATCGAGATCAATTTCATCGTATCCTGTGTGGAGCAGGACAAACGCCCTCTCTTCCCTGTTAAACCGGCCATATCCAACCAGATTCGGCTCACAGAACATATACATCACACTGCCAGTCTTAAACATCGGATAGTCCTTTCTTATGCGGATCATTTCCTTGTGAAAGTGCAGCATCTCTTTGTCCTCGTGCCCCCAGGGATATGTGCGCCGGCTGTCCGGGTCTGTCCACCCGCAGACTCCGGCCTCATCGCCGTAATACACAGTGGGCGCTCCCTCCCATGTCATCTGCATCAAGACCGCCATCCGCATGACTGCAGGGTTTATCCCTATATTGGCAGCCATAGGGCCGGCAAAGGCCGTGCGCCCCACCATATGATTTGTCCTTGTCAGAAAGCGGGAATGATCGTGGTTTGACAATTCATTCATCGCCACCTGCAGAGCCGGGTTGGTAAACCGCACGCGGAAATTCGTCATTGCTGAAAAAAACGCATCCGCATTGCCCAGCAGCTCCTTTTTGTAAACGTCACTGTGTTTATCCATGCCTGTCAGAAACCAGCTCACAGGTTCCATAAAAGCGTCATAATTCATGACTGTGTCCCACTGGGTGCCGTCCAGCCACGGAGAGGCGTCCCCGTAATGCTCTGCCAGCACAATCGCATTGGGGTTCACCGTCTTCACAGCCTGGCGGAATTTCTTCCAGAACTCGTGGTTGTACTCGGGGGAGTGCCCAAGATCCGCCGCCACATCCAGGCGCCATCCATCCACATAATAGGGCGCCGACACCCATTTGCGCGCGATGCCGAGGATGTAATCCTCCAGCCTTTCTGATTCCTCATAGTTCAGTTTGGGCAGAGTATCGTTGCCCCACCATGCGTCATAGAACGTATTGTCCGGCCACTCCCCACCGGGGTGAAAGCTGAAAAAATCATGGTAGGGACTGTCCTCCTCCACAAAAGCCCCCTTGGGGTAGGAGGGATCTTTGTCATATATTTTTTCCCGGTCCATCCATTTATTAAAAGAACCGCAGTGATTGAACACACCGTCCAGGATCACTTTCATGCCCCGCCGGTGTACCTCTTCCATAAATTTGGCAAAAAAATCATTGCTCGCATCCAGATTCTTTTTATTCACAACCCGCTTGATGTACTTGGTGGCATTGCTGTTTTTTAAATCCCCCTCCGCCAGAGGTTCGCCGCCATCCTCAACGATCACGCCGAAATGAGGATCGACATAGTCGTAATCCTGCGTGTCATACTTATGGTTCGACGGAGAGACAAAAATCGGATTCAGGTACAAAACCTCAATACCCAGATCCTGCAGATAGTCGAGTTTGTCCAGCACCCCCTGCAGGTCTCCCCCGTAAAACTCACGGACATCCATCGAGGCCGGCATTCTGCCCCAGTCGCGCACTCTGTGGACATGCTCGCCGATATAAGCGTACTCGCCGTCTACCACATCATTTTCCTTATCCCCATTGTAAAACCGGTCAACAAAAATCTGGTACATGACAGCGCCTTTGGCCCAGTCCGGGGTGGCGTTCCCCGGCAGAATACAGTAATTAAAATAGGAGTCCACATTGTCCACTAGTCCCTTCCTGCACCAGCAGATCTGTTCCTCACCTTTTTTTATCACAAAGTGATACGTGGACATCTCCGCTGTCAGCGCATAAGAAACTGCATACCAGTCAAAAAGTTCATCCCGTCTCTCTAAGTACATAGTCCGCGGAATCCCGTCCACCATGGCCGTCACGGATTCCACATCATCCCGCGCCACGCGGCAGCGGATCGTAACCATCTCATATTTTCCTGGCTGGGGGGGTGTCACAAAATCCTCTGTGCCATTGCTGAATATCGCGTCTCGGTTCAACATTCCCTCGGTCATTCGAATTTCCTCCATTTTTTGTTTCTAGCACAGTATGGCAAAAGTTCTCTATTCGCAAAGCCAAAGAACTCCGATTTACAAAGTCAAAAGGACAGCTTCATATCGCTGTCCTTTTGGGAGAAGGTATTTTTGTTACTTATGGGGTGTAGCAAAAACTATATAATGTATTGGGGTTTACGAGTATTACTATAACACCAAATCCCGAAACAGTGTGCACAAACATTACAAATTTTCACCATTTCTTTTGTGTAAATTGCCCAAACATTTTCTCCCTTTTGAACGATTGCACAATAAAAACGCAAATTATTCATATTTTATTGTCAATTTTCCTCAAACAGTGCTTCAAATTCTTCCTGCCCAATCCTCTCTTTTTCAATTAACAAATCGGCCAGACGGTTCATAACATTAAGATTTTCCCTCAAAATTTTTGTCGCTTTCTCATAACAGGAATCCATGATCTTTTTCACTTCCCTGTCGATGACCTCAGATGTGCTCTCACTGAAATTCTTCGTGTGCCCGATATCTCTTCCTATAAACACTTCATCTCCTGAAGTACTGTAATTGATCATACCCAGCTCATCAGAAAAGCCGTACTTAGTCACCATATCACGGGCAGTCTCGGTGGCCTGGCGGATATCCTGGCTGGCGCCCGTCGTCACATCGTCAAAAACAAGCCCCTCTGCGATCCGCCCGCCGAGGCAGACTGTAATATCCTGGAGCATTTTGCCCTTTGTGAGATACATCTCGTCCCTCTCTGGCAGAGGCATCGTATAGCCACCCGCCCCGTGGCCAGTCGGAATGATCGACACCGTATACACTGGCCCTACATCCGGCAGAAGATGGAACAGGATTGCATGGCCCGCCTCGTGAAATGCCGTAATCCGCCGGTCTTTCTCCGATACGATCTTGCTCTTCTTCTCAGAGCCGATCCCTACTTTGATAAATGATTTGCGGATATCCTCATCCACGATATACGCCCGGTTATCCCTGGCGGCCGCAATAGCCGACTCATTCAGCAAGTTTTCCAGATCCGCGCCCGCAAACCCAGCCGTTGTTCTGGCAATCTCCCCTAAATCCACATCGTCAGACAGCGGCTTGTCTTTTGCGTGTACTTTCAGGATTTCTTCCCTTCCGCGCACATCCGGCAGCCCTACATGGACGCGCCGGTCAAAGCGGCCCGGGCGCAGTATCGCCGGATCCAGTATATCCACGCGGTTCGTGGCCGCCATGACAATGATCCCCTCATTGACACCAAAACCGTCCATTTCGACCAGCATCTGATTGAGCGTCTGCTCTCTCTCATCGTGGCCGCCGCCGAGACCGCTTCCCCGCCGTCTGGCAACCGCATCGATCTCATCGATAAATACAATACAGGGCGCATTCTTTTTCGCATCCTCAAACAAGTCCCGCACACGGGAGGCGCCCACGCCAACAAACATCTCCACAAAGTCAGAGCCGGAGATGCTGAAAAACGGCACGCCCGCCTCTCCCGCCACAGCTTTCGCCAGCAGCGTCTTACCGGTTCCCGGCGGGCCCACCATAATGACGCCTTTCGGGATACGGGCGCCCAGACGGGTATATTTTTTCGGATCTGCCAGAAAATCCACGATTTCCTCCAGCTGCTCCTTTTCCTCAACGAGCCCGGCAACATCCGCAAATGTCTTTGATTTGTCATCCGGCTCAGTCATCCGGGCGCGGCTCTTGCCGAAATTCATCATTTTGTTATTGGCACCGCCGCCACCCGCCTGGGCCTGACTGCTCATCATCATAAACAGCACAAAGATAAGCGCAAATCCCAGCAGATAAGGTATGAGCTGCACATACCAGGGCGTCGTGGCCACATCAAGAACCTCAACTTTTGCAAAATTTACTGTGTCCAGATAAGCCAGGACATCATTTACATCCGGCGCATAAAAGCTCTTTCTCACGCTGTCCGCCGTAGTCGCGACAATCTGCCCCGTCGGCACCTCCTGGTTCTGCTTCACAGTAACCTTTGCAATCTTCTTTTCCGTCACATCTTTTTTAAAATCACTGTAAGAATAAACTTCCTGCTTCTGGCTGGAAAAAAACTCATTTGTCAGCACTGCAACCAGAACAACGGCTACGATCAAGACAAAAAAACCATATCCCCGTAATCCTTTCATCCGGTTAATCCTCCTTTATATTCAATACGCCGATATATGGTAAATTGCGGTATCTCTGGGCATAATCCAGCCCATAGCCCACCACAAAATAATCCTCTATCTCAAATCCCGTATACGCGATATCCACCTCCGTCTGTCTGTGGGCCGGTTTATCCAGCAGCGTGCACACTCTCAGGCTTGCCGGCTCTCTCTTTTTCAGCATATGTGCCAGGTAAGACAGGGTCCGCCCGCTGTCAAGAATGTCCTCAACCACGATCACATCCCGGCCCTTGATGCCCATTGTCAGATCCCGGTCAATCGAAATATACCCCGAGCTTTTCAACCCGTCGCCGTAGCTGGAAACTCCGATAAAATCCATCGTCACAGGCACTTTAATATATTTTGCCAGTTCACACGTAAAAAATACGCTCCCCTTCAGAATACAGATCAGATGAAGCGTTTTTCCGGCGTAATCCCGGTTAATCTCCTCTGCAAGTTCCTTTACTCTTTTCTCTACCTGTTCTTCTTCAATCAGTATGCTAACTTCCTCTTTCATGATGGTTCCCTTTCTCTGGTTACTACCAAGACTTTTTTTGTATTCTCTCTGATTTTACAGGCGGCGCTGATCCGGTCCGGGAACGCCCACAACACATGGTTTCCGTCAGCCAGGACCAGCTGCTCCGGACGCTGGGAGCGGGGAATCTTCCGGTCAATATAGTATCGGCTCAGTTTCTTCCGGTGCCCTGTGTCATCTGACACAAAAAAATCTCCCTCTCTCGGATTCCGAAGCTCCAAACCATCTTTTATCATATCATAATCAAGCCATTTCGTATAGTCTTTTTGTGGAATTTCCTCCGGCAGTTCTTCCCGGCCCACGATCTCAAAACGGATCCGGTATCTTCCCCCCGGCATCTGCACGGTATGCACTGAGGGAAATTCGGCTATTTTCTCCCCCCAGTCCCCCGGCCCCCCTGGATTCTTTGTTATCACAATGGCATCATACTGTCTCTCCGCCATCACTCCCCCCGGCAGCGTGAGGCGGGTGCCCGCCCCGGCCTCCAATAGCTGCTGCAGTTTCTCATAATGGATCTGTCCGATATCTTTTGCCCCCGGGATCAGATCAGACAGCGCAAGACGGCATGCCTCCCCCCGGATCACAATATCTTCCGCCCGGAGAGCCTCTGTCGGAAGCGTGACCGTATTCTCTTTTCGCAGAGCCGTCCTCTCATAAGAACGCCACTGCGCCATCTTTTCCGCCATCCCGGCTATGTGGTCCCCCGCGCGGGAATTGATCAGCCGGCCGGCAAGGGGAATCACGGTATGGCGGATACAATTCCGCGTGTAGCGCAGTTCTCCATTGGTCGAGTCGGCACACCACTGCTGTCCCCTCTGGTTTAGGTAATCCTCGATCTGCTGCCGGTCAGCAAAGAGCAGAGGGCGCACAATGCAGCCTCTCCTCACCGGAATACCCGCCAGCCCCCTCGGCCCGCTCCCCCGGAATAACCGGAAGAGAACAGTCTCCGCCTGGTCGTCTCTGTTGTGTGCCACCGCAATGCAGTCTAGCGCGTGCTCCGCCCGGAAGGACTCCAGTGCCTCATACCGGACAGCCCGGCCCGCCTCTTCCTCCGTCATCCCCCGCTTTTTCGCCTCTTCCGGCACCGAGGTCTCCACCGCACAAAAGGGCAGTCCCCGTTCCTTTGCCAATTTTCTCACAAAATCCCGGTCTCTGTCCGCCTCTTTCCCCCGGATTCCGTGGTGCACGTGGAGGACATATAAAGACAGCTGCCATTCCCCGGCCAGCTCATCCAGCAGGGAGAGCAGGCAGACGGAATCCGCGCCGCCGGAGACTCCGACAACAATGGAATCCCCCTTTTTGATCAGCTGATATCTTTCATTGTATGCTGTAAATTGCTTTATCATAATGTAATATCCTCACCTTTTTCAGCACTTGTTATGAAGTAATACAGTTATATTCTATGACAAATCCTTCCATCCGTCAATTTTTATTCCAGATTCCTGCTGCCAGAACACTCATATCATCGGTCGCCGCCCGGTCACTCCTCGCCAGAGCATGCATGAGGATCTGGTTTGCCAGATCACTGGGGTTCTGGCAGGGGAGCTGAAATATCAGGTCTTCCAGCGATTCTTTCTCCTCCTGCGCGGAAGAATAAAAACTATCCATGACGCCATCTGACACCATAATGACCATGTCCCCCTCCTGCAGCGATAGCGTAACTTCATCACTCTCCGCCCCCACAGTTACCCCCACAGGCAACGCCTCAGATGTGATCGTCTCCACCCGGTCACTGCGGCGGATATATGTGGCAGCCGCTCCGTTCTTAAAAATCTCGCACTTTCCGTCATGCAGATTGATGGCCACCATATCCAGCGCAGCAAAGGATTCCCCCTCATAATTGGCGACAAAAAGTGTATTGAGCAGGCGCAAGGCCGACTTTTTCTCAAATCCCGCCTCAATCAGATGTTCCAGCACTTCGAGCAGATTGACGCTGTCACGGCAGGCAAATTCTCCGCTGCCCATCCCGTCCACCAGCACCATGACCAGTTCCCCCGTCTGCAGCTCCAGAAAAGAATAATTATCGCCGGACACGGTTTCCCCGGATTTTGCCATTCTGGCCACCCCGGTAATGGCCCTCAGTTTTGTGTCCTCCCGGAAAAACATCGTCATCTCCTCGCCGGACAACACGTTGCGCGTCTCCCGCCCCGGGCACAGCGTCACTCCCGCCGCGCGGGAGAGCGCTTTCGCGATATCGGTCTTTGTCAGGCACTGGTTTCCGCGGCAATAACCGCTGAAAGCCACCTCCATCTGGCCGCCCCGGCGCTTTGCCGTCAGTCTTTTTATGCGGACGCCCTCTTTTTTTAGTTCCTCGATCATCTCTCTCCGGCAGGAAGAGGAAACGATATCTGCCTCCTCTAAATCCAGGGTAAAAGATTTCAGTGCCGCCGCCACCTCACTCATCTGTCTCGCCATGATCTCCCGGTTTTCCGCCATCCGGTTGCGCCACCCGAGATTCTGCTTTGCCACCGCCATGCGCTCCTCTGCGTGCTCCACAAAAGTGGCAAGGCGGATGCATCTCCTGCCAAATTCCGGCGTCAGCTTGCTGACTGACACCACGCCGTCCCGGCCTGCCTGCCAGAGAATATTGTGCATGTTCTCACTCGTCTCCTCATAATGCTTGTCCCAGCAGAAATTACAATTGGCACAGTCGCTGCAGACCCGCCGGGACAATTCCTCAAAAATCCTCTCCACTTCCTCCTGGGGCACTTCCTTTTCCTGCTCTTTTCCCTTCTCAAAACTCCTGGACAGCCGCCGGAAGGCATTGGAGAAATCCTCGATCCGGTCATTGGCCAGCTCCCGGATATCCTCCCTGGCAAAAGGATTTTCATCCTGTTCCCGAATATCGCTCTCCACAATGTGAATGATATTCCGAGGAATCGCCAGAAAGAGTATTACTGCAGACACCATGGCCCGCAGTTCCACAATTCCCACAATATCGTACCGCGTCACATATGTGAGCACACATCCCATGATGCCGAATGTGACTGTGCTCCCGATCTTCCCGAGCATCCGGAACATGCCCACGCTGACGCCCAGGAGGCAGTAGATCCCGACCTGCACCATGTCCCCCCCGGACAGGGCCGCCAGCACGCCGCCGGCCGCGCCAGTCACCGCACCGGTGGCCGCGCCATAGCGGTATCCCATAAACAGGACGAGGAAATAACTGATGGTCGCCGTCACAGAAAAAATGGAATCCGCCACATCCGGAATCCCGTATAAAGCCGTAAATACCAGCACAAGAGAGCTGATCAGCTCCTCATTTGACAGAGCTTTCCACCACTCCTCAAACAGAAAATACCTCACACCCCACTGATACACATTGGCGAGGGCGAGGATCGCAAAGCTCTCGAGAATACTGAGCCAGAACATTTCCCACGTATTTAGCGCCAGAATACTGAGCACCGTGCCGAGCAGAAGATTGATCCCGCCGCAGAGGGCGGCCAAAAGAAGCGGCGTCAGTTTTCCCTTCCCCATTTTCTCCTGGATATATTGTATCGTGAGGACAAGGGAAAATAACATGATATATTTTAACAATTCCATACCGTCAGCACTGGTCAGCATCCCGATAATGACAGCCAGGGCGATGCTCTTTTTTCCCCTGTTCTCCGCGCACATGGCAGCAAAAAAAGCCACGCCGAACGGATTGATCTGAAACAGCCAGACCCGCCCCAGAAAAAAGCCGATTGACGCCATAATGCCCAGACGCCCCCAGCGCGTAAATCCGTCCCTCTGTTCTGTTTTGTCCATGACAATCCCCCTCCTGGTGCCTTTTCCGGCAGTGTAGAGTAAGTATAGACAAAACAGAGAGGGATTTTTGTCAAAAGAGGGAATGTAACGGAAAAAATCTTTCGACAATTTCTGCATCTCTAAAACAGCAGACAAAAAAACACCATCCTAAGACAGTGTTTTTATCTGCATATTCTATTGTTCTCTTCATTCTGCGGCCTTGAAAATAATCTCATTGTCATAGACAAGTCCAAATTTTTCCCGCGCAACTTTTTCTATGTACTCATCCGTCTTCATATATGCTTTCTTTTCTTTTATGGCCTCTTGTTCTTTCTCGAGCTCAGTCTTCTTTTCCTGCAGCTGTGCCTGCTCAGCGGTGAGCCGGCTGCACTCTGCCTTCAGGCTGATGCCCTGTATCACAAGGGTTCCGAGAAAAATCCCGATCAACAGCATAACCAGATAAAGACTGGTGCGCTTTTTTCTTTTTCTTCTTGCTCTCACGGGCATCACCCCCTTATCCTTTTTACCACTCCACTAATTGCGGTATCGGCAAACCTGAGAGATATAAAATCATTATATAGAGTTTCGATGGGGATTTCAACATTTTTTTTCGCCACTTGCCTTTTTTTTAACAAATTTATTCCGAATCCAAACATACGGTCGGAAAATCCACGAAATTACAGCGCATAACAGGCGGACAAAATGTCTCGACACCAATTTCCGGTAAGCGATCATCCCGCAGACGAGAGAAATGACAAAAAAGCTGCGTATAATGCCATAATTTAAAGCAAAGACCATCTGAAACACAGCTACGGAGGACGCCAGCCAGAACAGCCAGTCCTCCAGCAAAAGCAGTATTTTTCCATGTCTCACAAAATGGCGGAACACCTCCAGAAAATCATACAAGAACATGATCCCTATGCCGTACAAGAGAGAAGTCCCAAAATAGCGCAACTGCCCTATGATCAGCTCCATCAGCGGAATAAACGGCCCAGCACGCCGCCTGCCGTCTTCTCCTTACTGGATTGGTGATAGGAAATCTCCTGTATTTTCCCCTCCAACTCCACTTCCCCTCTCTCGAGCGTGAGTTTTTTTACATGAAGTTCTTCTCCGGCAAAGCGCATCATTCCCTCAACGGTCTCCAGATAGATCTCTTTATTATCAAAAGAAATTACTTCGGTAACGCCATTCAGCTCGACTCTCCGCCTGTCCTGCATCATAAGTTTCTGGCCCGGCTGCTGCCTGTTTTGTTCCTGTACCATATTCATCCTCCAATCATGTGTAAACTCCGCAAGTATCACAATATATGATTAAGGACTCCTGTTTATTCCTGGTACAGCGAAAATAACCCTGAAAT
This sequence comes from uncultured Lachnospiraceae bacterium, assembly GCA_947631755.1. Lineage (GTDB taxonomy): Bacteria > Bacillota > Clostridia > Lachnospirales > Lachnospiraceae > Eubacterium_F. The sequence goes on from CANRMO010000019.1 coordinate 10,338, forward strand.
TATGACACATTTCTGCACTCACAAATTTTTATAGAGTTCTTTTGCCTCCTCTTTTTTATACGTCTCTTCCACGCTCAGCACTTCCACTTTCGTATTCCGGTTTCCGAACTGGATTTCAATCACATCCCCCACTTTTACCTGGGCAGATGCCTTTGCCACCTTACCGTTGATCGTGATCCTCCCCGCGTCGCAGGCCTCATTGGCCACCGTGCGCCGCTTGATCAGGCGGGACACCTTTAAATACTTGTCCAGTCTCATTGTCTCTCCTCCAAAAAATAAACACCCCTCTGCCAGCGCAAAAGGGTGCCTCAGAATTTAATTTCAATCCATCTTACTCGTTCACTGCGTCTTTCAGTCCTCTGCCGGCCTTGAATTTCGGCGCCTTTGATGCAGGAATACTCATGGGTTTCTTTGTCAGTGGGTTAATTCCTTCTCTGGCGGCTCTTTCTGCTACTTCAAAAGTACCAAATCCTACCAACTGTACTTTCTCGCCTTTTTTCATCTCTTCTGTCACTACCGAAATGAAAGCCTTCAATGCTGCCTCAGAATCTTTTTTAGACAGACCTGCCTGCTCAGCCATTGCTACAACTAACTCAGACTTGTTCATGGATTATATCCTCCTCAAATATGATTTACTAGATTGAAAAATAACCTATACCACTATATATAACTGTTTTAAAACAATTTGTCAAGAAGTTTCTGCCTTTTTGCGCCACTTTTACGCTAAAAGGCCATTTTTTGCGCCAAAAACGCTAAAATGTATCACCATTCATAGAGCCGGGAATCCCGGGACTGGATCTGGCCCGCCCCGGGATTCCCTTTCCTGTATTTACTGTTCCATCTGCTTCCCGAGAAAACTTGCGCCGCACATGGCCATTTTCTCCTCAAACTCACCGAATACTCTGTCTACATTTCTGGAAATGAGCACAACCGCCCCGATAGCATCTCCCTGGGTGACAATTGTACTGATCGCTTCTGTCAGCACTTCTGTCTCATCCGATGTCACCTGGCAGAACCTCGCGTCAGCCGCGGTGGCCACCAGCGTCTCTCTGAGTTCAATGCTCTGCATCAGTTCCCTGTGGATATCTTTCCCCAGAAATTCTTTCCTGGACGGCCCTGCCGCCGCCACGATCATATCCCGGTCTGCCACACAGACGGTACATTTACTGACCTGTGCCACAGCCTCCACATACTCAGCTGCAAGCTTTCCAAGTTCGCCGATGGGCGAATATTTCTGTAATATAATGCCTCCCTCACGGTTTGTAAAAATCTCCAGCGGATCTCCTTCCCGTATCCGGAGAGTCCGGCGTATCTCTTTGGGCACCACAACCCGGCCAAGGTCGTCTATACGGCGCACAATTCCTGTTGCTTTCATATTTTATCAATACCTCCATCTGCTGTTTATATTTCATTTGTTGTGATGTTAGTATCTGTAAGAAATGGGGAATTATACATGGGAAAGCTCCTGGCATTATCAAATTTATATTTTCTGCAGCTTACTAGCCTCTATCTCCTGCTGAAATGCTCTTCCCCTGCTATTATAATAATCCATCCGTTCCTGCGGAGTCATGTCCTTTGTTACATAATAATTATATTCTCGTAATTTGTGAATATCCTCAAGCGTAAAATCTGGGCTAAGAACTGGTTTTTCCATTATCATCCCTCGCTTTCTAAAAGCACTGTCGGACTGAGAATATCAATATTCTTATAACCTTAACTGATGTGTCTAAATAAACCTTTAATTTTCGCATTTTCATCTCCCTTCGCTCACTTAAAGTATACTAAAATTCTGCCAAATTATCAATTTCTATTTCAGAAAACTATTCATTTTATACGCCCACATACTTTTTATCTGCCTCATGACGCGCTTTATCCCCCACGTCTTTCTGCTGTTGATGCGGCTGTTCGGATCACAGACCATTATTTTTCCGTTCTCGTCAAGTCCCGTCAGGACGATAAAATGCCCCGTATTCGTGAAATCACCGGGTTTCACACTGCATATGACGGGGATTTTGTCTTCCAGCCTGTCGCGGAGTATTCCCGGCTGCAGTGGCAGCCGCTCCGCCCTCAGGCCGAGATCCGCCGCCCCTTTCCACATCAGTTCCCAACTGGTGCCGGTTCCCTCCACCCAGTAGCCATTATCCTCGCTGTAAGAGGCGACCCAGGCCGGATCGTATTTCTTTTGTCCAGTGAGCCCCACGAGAACCATGGACAGACAGGTGGGGCCGCACCCGCTGATCCCAATCATACTGCTCCCATAAGAACAGTACCCCCATCTCTCATCCCACTGGATAAGCAGGGGAATCTCCCCCCTGTCCACTTTTTCCGTAATGCCCGCATCATCGCGCCCTGCATACGCGTGATCCGGGTATCCCAGCACAAACCCGGCCGTTTCCGGATACTGGATAAGGGTTTCAATCAGCCGGTCCGGATATTGCTCCCTTCTCTCCGCGATCTGACAGATCCTCGCGTCTTTTTTGCAGAGTTTTGCCAGTTCATCCCGGTAGGGATCATCCCAGAGAAGATCGCGGACATATTCAGCCCGGTCCGGTTCTGGCGTTGCCGCTCTATCTGAATCTCCCTCCCTGATGCCCTGGTCCACCCTGGCAGCGCCAGTCTTATATTCTGCCCGTTTCACCCCTGCTACAATTCCGATGACGAGTAAAACGAGAACAATAAATAAAATCTGTTTTACCCTGTTTTTGCAGCGTGGTTCTCCAAATTTAAGTTTTCTTCTCATGGGAATCCTCCTGTTCTGTCTTTTTATTAACCCTTACAAAGACAGGGTAACAGGATAATGTATCGGATCTGTTTCATCAAAAACTATTTGTTATATTTATATATATTGCTGCTTTCGGAAACACTTGCAGCATCGAACCCGCCGACATCTTCAAAGGCATACAGACCCGTGGAAAAAAAATATTTCCCTATGAACACAGCCGCATAGGGAGACTTCGCTATGTCCTCCGATCCCAGATATCCGGCATTTTTCTCCTGTATCTCTGTCCCGGAAAGCATTTTGCCAGCCCGATCTGGCGCGATCACGCTCATGCGGCAGGAGATGATCTTCTGGCTGTATTCATCCAGCACCGCTGCCAGCAGGCTCCCCGCCTGTTTATTCTCAATCTGCGCAGTCCATACATACATATATTCTTCCGGTTTTCTGACATTGACAGCAAACTCCCGCTGCACATAAGTTATCTTGTTTTCCTTTTCCGATTTAAACTTTGCAGGGAGCAGCCCTTCCTTGCGCATAGCCTGGATCTCCCGGCGCAGGGTCTGCTTTATTTCCTTTGTCTCTGCGGAGGTGCTGTGGACCAGGATCATCCTTATATTTTCTGGATTCTCATAAAAGAGCTCAAGTTTTTTTTCGTAGGAAACCGGCGAGCTCTTCCGGATGACGATTTCCCCCCTGCCGGTATCGGTCTCCTCCATGCGCCCCTCATCACTGAGTGCAAACAGGCGGGTTGGCAGCAAAAGACAAACTGCGGTAACGGCTGCGACAGCAAGCAGGGCCGTCCCCTGTTTTAAGATTCTTCTCATTTCCTCTCCCCTCCTCTCTCTTTCAGCCCACAGGCGGGAAATTCCAGCGTCACCCGGGTTCCCGCTCCCACTGTGCTCTCAAACCTCATTTTGGCCCCGTGAAGTTCCATGATCTTCTGACAGATCGCAAGTCCAAGCCCTGCGCCGCCCTGCCGGCGGCTTCTGGATTTGTCCACCATATAAAAGGCCTCCGTGATCCGCGCCAGTTCATCGGCCGGGATTCCCTGTCCATCGTCGCTCACCTCAATCTCATAGCCGTCCGCCCCGCACTTCCCGGCCAGGGCAATGACCTCCGCCGACGTCTTTGCCGCATTGTCCACCAGATTAATGAGAACAGAATAAATCAGATCCGGTTCTATGAACAATTCACAATCCTCCGCAGAAATCAGCAGCTTTTTCTCTTTCTCTTCCATGACCGGCTTAAGCATCTCCCGCATCTCCAGCAGAAAATTGCTGGCATTTACCCGGGACAGACTCAGGCTTTTCTTCTCCAGGACAATCAGATCCAAAAGCCTCAGTGACAGATTTTCCAGGCGCCTGCCCTCCTGAAAAATATAATTTGCACAAGTAAACTGCCCTTCCTCCGTCTGGCGGTTCGACCGCAGCAGATCCGCATAACCAATGATCGAAGTGAGGGGCGTCTTTAACTCATGGGCGAAACTTGCGATAAACTCTTCCTGCCGTCTGGCGGCGTCCTCCAGTTCCTGTATCTTGCCGTAAAGACTGTCCGCCATCCGGTTAAAATCCCTTGCCAGGCTGCTGATCTCATCCTGTCCCCGGACCTGTATGCGGTGTTCCAGATCACCGCGGGCGATCCTCCCCGTGCTCCGGGATATTTTCCGTATTGGCCGGACAATGGCCCCGGCAAGGATCATGCTCACAACCCCATCCAGAATAAGAAAGAGTATCAGAAACCGATGGTAGATCCGCAGCTCATCCTCCCTCTTTACAAACAGATCCGTCACATCAAAAAAGAGCACTGTGTGATAGACAGTATCCTCTGCCATAACGGGGCTTTTTATCTGTATATAACAGCCCTCTTCCTGTTTTATCAGACGTTTGACTGCCGCTGCAGACGAGACCTCCATATCTGCCGGCTCTGTCTTCAGAGTTATATTGGAATACATGACATCCCCTTTTTCCTCCCGGATCTGTACCTGTACATTTTCCGCCAGCAATTTGCTCACGACCTCACCAATATATCTGCCTGCATTTTCCTCCTTTGAAATCCCCACCATATAATTTCCAAATTCATAGAGAAAGAGCTGGCTCACATCTACCGCCCCGTCCACCGCCTGCTCATAGCCGGACTGAAAAAGGATTGAGATCAAAAAATACCCTGCCAGGCAGAATGTGGTCATCATGGTGAGCACCGTAGAGAGAAAAATCTTCCATGTAATTTTCAATCCGCTATACCTCCAGCCTGTAACCGACTTTGTAAATCGTACTTATCTTATCCTCCCACCCGAGTTTCTTTTTCAGGCGCTGCACATGGAGATCCACCGTCCTTCCCTCTCCCGTATACTCTTTTTCCCACACCCGCTCATAGATCACACCGCGAAATAGTGCGATATTCTTATTTTTTATGAAAAGGAGCAGAAGGTCATATTCCTTATTGGTCAGCGGCACGGCCCTGCCGTTCTTTTTAACTGTGCGGGAGCGGGCATCCACCTCCACCCCGTCAATCAAAAAATACTGCTCATTTTTTCCGTATCTGCGCAGCACTACTTCCACCCTTCCCAAAAGCTCCACAATCTCAAACGGTTTTGTCAGATAGTCCTCTGCCCCCATCTTGAGCCCCTTTACCGTGTCCTCCACGGATGCTTTCGCCGTCAGAAAGATCACCGGTATCTCCAGCGGCCTGATATACTCCATCAGCTCATATCCGTTTACTTCTGGCAGCATAATATCCAGAAGGATCAGATCATAAGTTTCCTTCTCCAGCCGGTCTGCCGTCTCCATTCCGTCGTATGCGCACTCGCACTCATATCCGGCCGTCTCAAGGCTCATGGCAATCAAGTTTGAAATAGGTATTTCGTCCTCTACAATCAGTATTTTTATCATGTAAACCTCCCAGTCTGCCTCTTTCGCTCTGTCTGTTTTGATAATAACACAAAATTGTATCAAAAGTGTTTCCTGCTATAAATTCTTTGTTTATTTTGCCATTATTCCGGACATACTACCCAGTGCAGTGCACTGCGCACTGCAAAAGAATTTACTTGGCCTGCCGTCAGGCCAGAAATGAGGATTTATATGAGCAGGAAATTAAAAAAACAGGCAGAAGATTTCATGAAGTGCGGCCTGATGGGATGGGGTCTTGAATGTCTCTGGACAGGGCTCGGCTCAGTCTGCATAAAGAAAAATAAAAAAATGGAGTGTTTTACCTCCATCTGGATGTTCCCCATCTACGGTATGGCATCTATGATGTCACCCCTGTGCCACATCATGGAGGGAAAAAATGTGTTTTTACGCGGGACAGTGTACACCGCCTGTATCTTTCTCACCGAGTTCGGCACGGGAAGCCTCCTCAAAAAGAAAGACTGTTGTCCCTGGGATTATAGCGATGCAAAGGCCAACTACAAGGGCCTTGTCCGGTTTGACTACGCCCCCCTCTGGTTCGCCGTCGGGCTGCTCTATGAAAAAATCCTGATGGGGAAAAAAGCGGCGTAAATCACCGCCGCCCACAATACTTATTTCACGATTTTCTTACAGATCTCTCCCAGGCAGCACCGCTCACAGTAAGGTTTGCGCGCAGTGCACACCTCCCGCCCGTGATGGACGAGCCTGTGGCAGAAATCATTTCCTTTTTCCCCCGGAATAATCTTCCAGAGGGCCATCTCAACTTTTTTCGGCTCTTTCACTCCGTCCACCAGACCCATCCGGTTTACGAGGCGGATACAGTGGGTGTCTGTCACGATAGCAGGTTTGCCAAACACATCCCCCATAATGAGATTCGCGCTCTTTCTGCCCACACCGGGCAGGGCGAGCAGGGCGTCAAAATCATCCGGCACTCTGCCGCCGTAATCATTCACGATCACATTCATGCATTTATGGATATCCCGCGCTTTGCTCCGTCCGAGCCCGCAGGGCCTCACAATCTCCTCGATCTCCTCCGGTGCCGCGGCCGCCAGTGCGGCGGGATCCGGATATTTTTCATAGAGGTCCTGAACAACGATGTTGACCCTCGCATCGGTGCACTGCGCCGCCAGCCTCACACTGACAAGCAATTTCCACGCCTCGTCATAATCCAGTGTACAGTCGGCCAGAGGATACTCTTTTTCCAGAAGCGCAATGATCTGTTCTGCACGCTGTTTTTTCGTCATAAGTACCTCCCCTTTCCGTTTTATATATGCATATTTTCGACAAAATAATCAATATATTCCCAGATCTCCTCTCTTCCCTCCCGGTTCAGCGCGGAATAGGGAAGAACCGGGGTCTCTTTATCCGCCCCCAGCACGCTCCGGATCCGGGCAATATTCTTTGCCACAGCGTGTTTTTTTATCTTGTCAGATTTTGTGGCAATAATCAGCGGATTAAAGCCCTTTTCATACAACATGCGGTACATCTGTGTGTCCTGGTTTGTTGGATCGTGCCGGATATCAATCAGGAGAAACACGACCCGCAGCGCACGGGACGTATCAAAATATGTCTCAATCATTTTCATCCATTTTGCCGTCAGCTCACGGGACACTTTTGCGTACCCGTATCCCGGCAGATCCACCATATAAAACTGACTGTTTACATTGTAATAATTTATTGTCTGGGTCTTCCCCGGCTGGGAAGAAATGCGCGCCATGGATTTTCGGTTCCAAAGCCCATTCAAAAGAGAGGACTTTCCCACATTGGAACGTCCCCAGAAAGCCATTTCTATTTTGTCATGCTGGGGCAGCCTGCTCGTGATACCGCAGACTGTCTCCAGCTCAAGTGAGCGGATTACCATGTCGCAATTTCCTCCGTCTATTCTTTCAGTGCCGCTTTCAGCACATCCTCAATCCGAGACGCATACAGGATCTTCATTCCCTCCGTAATCTCCTCTTCCAGTTCCTCCACATCTGGCTTGTTTTCCGCCGGGACAACTGCTGTTTTAATCCCTGCGGTCTTTGCCGCCAGCAGCTTCTCCTTCAGGCCGCCGATGGGCAGCACCCGGCCGCGGAGTGTGATCTCCCCGGTCATCGCCACTTTGCAGTCTACTTTTTTTGAGCTCACCGCAGAGTAGATTGCAGTCGCCATTGTCACGCCCGCTGACGGCCCGTCTTTCGGCACAGCCCCCTCCGGCACATGGAGATGAAAATCATTTGCCTTGAAAAACTCTTCTTCTTCCGGGAGCAGTGCCCGCACAAGGCTCAAGGCGATCTGAGCGGATTCTTTCATCACATCGCCAAGCTGCCCGGTCAGTATGAGTTCCCCCTCACCCGGCATTGTATTCACTTCGATTTCCAGTGTGTCGCCCCCCACCTCGGTCCAGGCAAGGCCGCGGACAACACCGATGTCATCTTTTTTATTTGCCTCATTGACATGGAATTTCTTCTTGCCGAGAAATTTTTCTATATTGCGGAAGTTTACGCGGATTGTTCCCTCTTCTCCCTCTAAGATCATCTTTGCCGCTTTCCGGCACACTTTGCCGATCTGGCGCTCCAGTTCCCGGACACCGGCCTCTTTCGTGTAATGCGAGATCATCACTCTCAGCGCCGCGTCATTTATGGCGAGCTGGCTCTTCTTCAACCCATTCTTCTCCAGCTGTTTCGGTATAAGATAATCCTTTCCGATATGGAATCTCTCATTTTCTGTATAGCCGGCGATAGAGATCAGCTCCATGCGGTCAAGGAGCGGTCTGGGAATGGAATCTGTGGAATTGGCTGTACAGATAAACAGAACCTGCGACAGATCCACCGGAACCTCCACATAATGATCAACAAAATTGCGGTTCTGCTCCGGGTCCAGCACCTCAAGCAGTGCGGAAGAAGTGTCCCCCCGGTAATCCGCACTCACCTTATCAATCTCGTCAAGAAGGATCAGGGGATTTTTTACGCCTGCCTTTTTCAGTCCGTCAATAAACCGTCCCGGCATGGATCCCACATACGTTCTGCGGTGCCCGCGTATCTCAGCCTCATCCCTCACGCCGCCGAGACAGATGCGGATATATTTTTTCTCCAGCGCTCTGGCTACCGACTTGGCGATGGAAGTCTTTCCCGTCCCGGGCGGGCCCACCAGGCACAAAATCGGGCTCTCCCCTTTCTGGGTCAGACAGCGCAC